>CADEGB010000672.1 GCA_902826755.1 uncultured Gemmatimonadota bacterium | reverse complement strand
GCCCGGTGGTGGCCTGCGCCCCGGCGATCCGGACGGTCCGGCGGTTGATTGGGGGGTCGGCCGAGGCCACCCGGACGCCGGGCGGAATGGCCCGGCCGGCGATCCGGCTCAGGATGGCCGCCGGCGCCGCCAGGACGACCTCGACCTGCGGGGTCAGGGGGTGTTCGCGGAGCCAGCGTGCAGCGTTATGCACTTCGGCCGCCGTCATCGCCGCCACGACGTAGCTCAACTCGGGGCGCTGTTCGGGACCGTCGGGCATCCACCAGGTTCCTGGCCGGGGCGTGGCTCGATCGGCAAGGGGGGTGCCGAAACCCGGTCGAACCCGGCTTGTCGGGCATCTTCATGTCCGGCGCGGGTCTACCCATTCGCCCGGGGCGGGGCAGGTTGGTTCGGAAGCCTCAACCTGCCGCAATTCGGAGGGATGGCCCGCGACCGGCAAGGGTGGGGCGGGCCGGCCTGGATGCCTCAGAATCCGCCGCCGCCGCCACCTCCCCCGCCGCCTCCCGAAGACCCCCCGCTGAATCCCGAGCCGCTCGAACTGCGCGGCGAGGACGCCATCGTGCTGCTGGCCCGGGTCGACAGATCGGAGAGTCGCGTCGAGAACGAGCCGATGTTGAAGGCCCCCGGATGGCCCCCCGCGTACCACCGGGGGGGCTCGTTGCAGATCCCCTTGAACGCGAGGGCCCAGGTCTTCTCGACCCCAAACGCCATCGCGTAGGGAAGGAACTTCTCGAACATCTCCGGCGTCCGGACGAAGTCACGGAGTCGGTCGCCCTCGGTCCGGCCGAGGAACTCCTCGAATCCCTTGACCTGCTCGAGCGCCCGCGCGCCGGCCACCGTCCGCGCCGGCATGTGCCAACCGAACCAGAGCATGATCAGGCCCACCAAGACCCCGGCGATCACAAACGGGACCGGGGTCAGGTCGAAGCGGGCCCCGAGAATCGACCCGCCGATGGCCGTCACCATACCGGCAAAGAAGCCTCCGGCCATGTAGGCGCCTTTGACCTTGTCCGGACGCGCCTGGTAGAAGCCGTGCGCAACGAGGCCGTCGAAGATGCCGTCCTGGATCGGCTTGAGGCTCCGGTAGAAGCGGTTCTCGAGTTCGCTGAGCTCGACCGAGGCCTCGCCGCCGGGGAAGAGGCCTTCGAGGAGTTCCCGCTCGTGGATCTTGAGCGGGCGCCAGTCGGCCGTCTCGGTCAGTCGGTGGAACACGAATTCGTCGTTCTTGAGCAGCCCGAACAGCCGACTCTCCTTTTTCTCCTCGATCCGGATAAAGCCGCGCACCGCCAGATCCACCAGGGTGGCCGTGATGTCGCGCATGTCGACGGAGTGATCGACCAGCGTGCCCGCCTCGCCGGGAGTCAGGAGCGCCGGCGGCTCGTACTGGACCGCGATCGGACGCGGGTCGGGGTCGCGGCCGCGGCGCTTCCAGACCCCGTACATCAGGAAGAAGACCGGAATCGGAATGACCAGCGGCCAGTTGCTGGCGAGGAATCCGGCCGCCTTGGCGGTGGCCG
>CADEGB010000671.1 GCA_902826755.1 uncultured Gemmatimonadota bacterium | reverse complement strand
TAGACGCGGTCCCGACCCATGGCCGCGAACGGTTGGTTTGAACAGGGCAGCGGGGTGTCGCAGCCGTCATAGACCCCGGTGTACATCCCGGGGAAGGTCGGGGAGGTGGCGATGACGCGTCCCGCGCCATCACGAAGGGTGAGGTGGGCGCGCATCGGCCACCGGCGCACGCCGGCGCCTGGGGGTACCGAATCCCTCGGCGTGATGGCGAGCTGCAATACCACGACCAGTGAATCGCGCCACGCCCATGCCTCGGCCGGCCAAGCATCCAGAGACCCACTGTCACCGAGGCTCACGCTGCGGATGAAACCGGCGTCCGGATGCCAGTACGAGAGGCGGCGGAGCGCACCGTCGAAAGCCGTCAGGGTGTCGCCCGGAAGGACCGACACTGCGCCGATCGACCGGAACTCGCCCGGGCCGTCGCCGCGCCGCCCCAGCGCACGCCGATAGGTACCGGCCGAGTCGAACACCAGGATGCGGGTCGCCCCGAGGTCGACGACCACGATGTCCCCCCGCGCGAGCCAGCGGACCGCGCCCGTCGGGGACAGGGCCGAGGAGTCGCCGGTCTCGACCCCCGTCAGGACGCGGTCGGGGCCGGGTGCCAGGGTCCACTCCACCAGATCGGCGGGGCGCGCGGTGATCCGCGTGACGCGAACTCCAGCGGAGTCGGTGACCTCTGCCATGGTCGTCTCGGCGGGCCGCGTCTCGCAGCTCGCCAGCAGGCAGGTGCCGACCAGCAGCGGGAACGCGTAGGTCCGCCGAGTCGGGCGCACCCTCAGCCGACGATCGGCGAGCAAAGCTCGACGAGCACGCCATCCGGGCAGCGCAGGTACGACACCGTCTGACCCCAAGGCTTGACCTGGGGTGCGGCCAGCTCGCTGGCACCGGCCTTGACGGCGTGCGCGTGGGCGGCCCCCACGTCGTCGGTGACCAGGGCGACTTCGAAGCCGAGGGGCTGCCGGGAGGTATCGGCTTGCACGTGGCCGCCGGGGAAGTTCATGTCTCCCAGCTCGTGCGCCGCGAAAGCCAGGGCGGTCGGTCCAGTATCCAACTCTCCGTAGGCACCGCTCTCATGCAGGAACTTCCGCTTGAGCCCGAAGGCGTGCTCGAAGAACGTCAAGGAGGCAGAGACGTCAGGAACGTAGATAATCGTATAGCCGAACTTCACAGGTTCCCTCCCTTTGGGTGTGCCGACCCATTCGCCGCCAACCGGATCCGCGCCTCAAACTACCGCGCGCGCGTCCGGGCCGGCAGCCGAAGGGGCCGTCGGCCTCATCGGCCCGTCGGGCGGCTTAGACCTCCGGCCTGGTCGGCGATGTGGAGGCGCCGCCGAAGAACTTGCCGGACAGCGATCGTTGGAGCCAACTGGCAAGCCAGCTCCCGATAGCCGTCCGCCGTCTGGTCGTTTCCACAACGCCGATGCAAGTCGGCCAGGACCGCCACCCACATATAGGACCCGGCCAGCCACGTCGGGGGTTGGAATCCATCGAGCACGGCAAGGCCAGCGGCCGGCCCCCGCCACTCCGCAAC
>CADEGB010000670.1 GCA_902826755.1 uncultured Gemmatimonadota bacterium | reverse complement strand
GGCCGCCACGGTCATCATCAAGTCGGCCAACTCGTCGACCACGATGACGATGTAGGGCATGACCCCCTCGGTGTAGACGTCCGATTTCGGGGGTTCGGGCGCGGTCGGTGTCTCCTGGGCCGAGATGTCCTTGAGGGTGGGCTGCGCCTGGGTCGGATTCCGAAGTGGTTTCTTGTCCTCGACCTTGCGGTTGAAGTCGGCGATGTTGCGCGAACCGTTGGCGTGGAGCAGCTCGTACCGCCGGTTCATTTCGTAGACCGCCCACTTCAACACCCGCGCCGCGTCGTTGTTGTTGGTGACCACTTTGTGACGGAGATGGGGCAGCTCGTTGTACATCGAGAGCTCGACCATCTTCGGATCGACCATCAGGAATCGGAGTTCCTTGGCGGTGTAGCGATACACCAAGCAGCTAATGATCGCGTTGATCCCCACGGATTTACCGGTGCCGGTGGCGCCGGCGATCAGCAGGTGGGGCATCTTGGCGAGGTCGGTGATGACGGGCTTGCCCTCGAGGTCGCGGCCCAACGCCACCGGCAGGAGCGCCTTGCTCCGCTGCCATTCAGCCGACTCGAGCATCTCGCGGAGGGTCACCATCCTCGGCGTCGGGTTGGGGACCTCGACGCCGACCGCGCCTTTCCCCGGAATCGGGGCCACCCGGATGCTGGTGGCGCGCATCGTGATGGCCAGATCGTCGGCCAGGGCGATGATCCGCCCGGCTTTGACGCCCGGCGCGGGAACGACCTCGAACTGGGTGACGACCGGTCCACTGGTTCGCCCCGCGATCGACCCGTCGACCTTGAAGGTCCGGAGCGTGTCCATCAATGATTGCCCGAGTTTGTCGAGTTGGGCCTCGTCGGCCACCGTGTCCAGGACGGCGGGAGCCTGCAGCAACTCGACTGGCGGCAGTTCGCTCTCGTCACCCGTTGGCAGCGGAGCCGCGACGGCTTTCGCCGGTTTGGGCGGTTTGGCGGCCTTGGGCTTCGGGGCCCGCGGCTCGGCGGCCTTGGCGGGCGGCTGCTCGTCGTCTTCGTCGTCGTCCTCGTCCACCGGCGCCATCACGGCTTTGGCAACCCGGCGGGGCGGCTTGGCGTCGGCGGCTTTCGGCTCGGGCACCTCGGCGACCGCCGCGGCCTTTTCGAGCCGCCGCAGGGGGTGCCACGCCAACGTGAGGATCGTGAGCGCGGACATGGCAAGGAACGCCAGCAGCAGGCCCCCGGTCTTGCCCACCAGGCCAAGGGCGCCGTAGGCCATCAGGCCAGGCAGCATCCCGGTGGCCCGGGCGGCCATGGTCCACTCGGGCAGCGGCGGATCGAACGCCGCCGGGGCGGCCTCGGTGACCACCCCAACGGTAAACGGAACGATCAGGGCCAGCCCGCCGACCAGGGTGGCGGCCCGCTTCATGTCGAGGCGAGGCAGCCGGTCGAACCCGGCAAGTGCCAGCGCCCCGCCGAGGAGCGGAAGGCCGACCGCGCCGGAGCCCAGGCCCCTCCAGAGCAGCCCGCCTAACGTCCTCCCGATGGCGCCGGTGGGCACCTGG
>CADEGB010000669.1 GCA_902826755.1 uncultured Gemmatimonadota bacterium | reverse complement strand
GCTATGACGAGCAGCGCCGCGACGGGTACTTCGCGCCGGCCCGCTACCGCCTGGGCGAGGGGAGCATCCGCTGGAATCCTGGGCGGGATCTCGGGTGGACAGGTTCCCTGGAGCTCGGGATCGGGGGCCAACAGGTCCGGTTCGGTTCGGAGCCCGCGGCAACGCGGGGCACCCAGCGGGTTGGTTTTGGCCTCGGGTATCGGCCGAAACCGGGGGTCGAGGTGATGGTGGACTATGGGTTTTCGAACGTGTCCGCTACCGCGGCCGGTCCCGCCGGCGGATCGATCTACCGGGCCCACGCGGTTTCGGTCCGAACGCGGCTCCTCTGGTAATCCCGGGACCGCGTTCGCGGTTCTGTCGCTGCGGTTCGGTGCGGGTCGTGCCGATACTACCGAAGCATGCTCCGCCCGGCTCCGCCCCAGCCCCGAAAGCCTGACGCGGCCGTCGCCCGCCTGGCGACCCTGATCGCCGACGCGAGCCACCGTGGCAACGCCTGGCAATACCGCGACGTCACCGCCGCCCGGACCGCCGTTCGCGAACTCGAGACCCTCAAGCGGTTCTACGAGCAGGTGCTCGAGGCGGCGATCGACGGGGTCCTCACGGCCGAGGAGAGCGGGAGCATCCTCGAATTCAATCCGGCGGCCGAGGCGATCTTCGGGTGTCGCCGCGCCGACGTGCTCGGGCGGGACGCGCTCGGCCTCTTCGTCCCGAATCCCCTTCGTGGCCAGCTTCGGGCCATCGCCCGCGGCGAAGGTGATGGGAGCGGCTGGGAGGGGCGGGTCGAAACCACGCTCCTCCGCTTCGATGGCACCGCGTTCGCGGCCGAACTCGCGATCCTGCCCACCGTCGCCGCCAACGGGCCCCGGTTGTTCACCGCGTTTGTTCGAGACGTGACCGAGCGGATCCACCGCGACTCGGAACTCCGACTGGCGAAGGACCTGGTCGAGCAATCGGCCCTCGCCAAGCAGGAGTTCCTGGCCAACATGAGCCACGAAATCCGGACCCCGCTCAACGCCGTCATCGGGCTGAGTCATCTGCTGGTATCCGGCGCGAACTCGGCCGCTCCGAGGCCGAGCTTCCCATCCTTGCCTTGAGCGCGTCGGCCCTGGTCGAGGAGCGTCGGCGGGCCGAAGCCGCCGGGATGAACGGGTTCGTGGGGAAGCCGTTCCAGCCGGCCGAACTGGTGGCCGGATCGCGGAGGCCCTGGGCCGGGGCAGGGGGGTGGTCGAGGCCCCGCCTGGCGGGGGAGCCGGGATCGACCGTCAATTGCTGAATGACTTTACCTTTGGGGACCGCGATCTGGCTCGCCGGATCGTCTCGATGTACGTGACCAACGCCCCGAAGCAGTTCGACCAGATCCGGATCGGCCTCGAGACCCGCGACTGGCCTGTGGTGGCCGCCGTGGCCCACCAGCTTCGATCCGCAGCCGGGTTCGTCGGGGCGGCGGAGCTGGCCACCATGATCGGCCAGCTCGACGAGGACGCGCGGGCCGGTTCGGCGGGCCAACTGGACCCGACCCGGATGTTTGCCCTGGCGGAACTTGTG
>CADEGB010000668.1 GCA_902826755.1 uncultured Gemmatimonadota bacterium | reverse complement strand
CTTGTGAGCCAGGACGACCGCCCTGGGACAGTGCGGTCAAGTCGGTGTCGAGAACACCTGGATGCGCAGCGGCTCGGTCACCGCAGCCAGCGCGGTGACGGTCTCGGGTTCGAGGTCCAGAACGCCGGTGCCGGCGAGCAGCACCGCCTCGACCAGCGACACGAACTCGTAGCCGGTCGGCGCGCCGTAGAGCCGCATCCGCGTGTCGGCGCCGTCGGACAGGACGACGATCGCCGGCGACTTGTCGATTCCGTACTTGGCGCGGTCGTCGGTGTCGAGGACGAAGTTCTTCTCGACCACCGCGATTCGGTCGTGCAGCGACGCCACTTCGTCGAGCACCTGCTTGGCGAGCGGTCCGCTCTCGCTGCCGCCGAACGTCTGGGTGAAGAGCAGCAGGTCCACCTGCTTGCCGATGGGCGCCAGGTGCTGCACCAGGGTCTGGCGATCTTGCGGCGAGAGCAGGGCCATGGGGGGATCTTACAGGGACTGGGGACTAGGGACTAGGGACTGGGGCGTGCTGTTGTCGCGGCGTTAGAACACCGCCAACGCTCGGGCTCGTGCATCGCCACGGTTCACGCGGGCGATGCGAAGCGTGATGCAACGCGCCCCAGTCCCCAGTCCCTAGTCCCCAGTCCCTAGAACTTGAACAGATCGTCGAACGCCTTCTTGGCGCTCGAGGCCGATTCCGGCGTGCCGCTGGTCGAACTCGACGCCACCGCCGGCGCCGGGGTGGAGCTGGTCTCGCGTTCGAAGCTGGTGCGGGCGGTGTAGAGCTCGCAGGTGTTGGCGGCGTCCTTGGGCGAGATGCGGGCCCGGATCTGCTCGCTGCACTCGAAGCGCGCGCTCGGGTCGAAGTTCACGCACTGGATGCAGGAGTGGAGGTTGGTGCCGCACTTCTCGCACTTACTGAGGGTGAGAATCTCGGCGTCGACCGGGACGCCGCAGCGGGCGCACTTGGCGACCTGGCGGTAGCCCATCATCCGCGGGTTCTTGGCGCCCTCAGACGACATCCGCCGGGTGCCGGCGGGCGCGCCCGGTTCCCGCTCCGGACGCCGGTCGCCGCCCGGCGGTCCGTCGCCGCGGGGCCGGCGGTCGCGGTCGTCGTCCTGGTAGCCGTGCTGGCGATACTTGCGGTCGGACATGGGGGGATGCTTTCGTGCGGGTGAGGGTGGAACGTTACCGGGTGGAGGTCGGTCCCGGGCGGGGCGCCAGGGCGAGCAGTTGTTCGGCGAGATCGCCGAGTCGCGGCACGTTGTCGGCATTGGCCAGCAGCACCACGGCCGCGCGCGCGCGCGGCTCGCGCAGCAGGTAGGTGGTGCCGCCGGTGGCGCCGCCGCTGTGCGCCACGCGCAGCCGGGCGCCGTCCTGGCTGATCATCCAGCCCAGGCCGTAGCCGGTATAGGCGCCGTTGTTCAAACGGGCGGAGGTGTACATCCGCTCCAGCGACTCCGGCTTGAGCAGCCGGCCGCTGTTGAGCGCGATGTCGAATCGCGCCAGGTCCAGCGTGCTCGAGATCATCCCGCCGCCGGCCCACTTCACGCTGAGGTCCACGTACGGGGCGTTCCACCA
>CADEGB010000667.1 GCA_902826755.1 uncultured Gemmatimonadota bacterium | reverse complement strand
TGCCTTCCATGACGGCGCCGAGTTCGGTTTCCATCGACCAGCTGCCGCGACCCGGTTCGAGCACGATCATGTGGCCGCCATGCATGAACATGGCCGACTCGAAGCTGGCCCGGGTCCGGAGGCTCGGATCCATGAAGGACGCGGCGAAGATCTTCCCCTCGAGTCCGCCCGGGACCTCGCCTCGCTTGACGCGGGCGGCCAGATCGAGAATGGTGGCGAAGCCCTCTTTGCCGAGTTCTTCGGTGGACAGGAAATCACGTTTTCTCATGACAGGACCCGACGCAACGCGTCGATCAGGAGGTTCGCTTCGGTTCGGGAAAACGAGAGCGGCGGCATCAGCCGGAGGATCCGGGGATCGCCCGAGGTCCCGGTCAGGATCCGCGATTCGAACAGCTTGGCCTGGACGTCAGCGGCCGGGCGGTCGAGTACCAGGCCGATCAGGAGCCCACGGCCGATCACTTCGGTGACACCCGCGAGCTTCTCCGCCGCGCGCCGGATCTGGTCGCCGACCATCACCGCGTTCTCGATCAGCCGATCGCGCTTGATGACCTCAATGTTGGCAATGGCCGCGGCACAAGGCACCGGCCCCCCGCCGAACGTGCTGCCGAGATCGCCGATCTTGAGATTGGCCGTCATGGCGGGCGTCGCCACCATCGCGCCGATGGGAAGCCCGGCCGCCAGGCCCTTGGCGAAAGTGAGGACGTCGGGAATCACCTCGAACGCTTCCGCCGCGGAAAAGGCGCCGCACCGGCCCACCCCGCATTGGATCTCGTCGAAGATCAGGACCGCGCCCTCGCGGTCGCAGGCCACCCGGGCGGCCCGAAGGAAGTCGGGCGAGCAGTCTCGCGCGCCCGCGAGCCCCTGGACCGGCTCGACGATCACCGCGGCCACGGTGTCGTCCACCGCAGCACCGATGCCCGCCACGTCGTTGAACGGCACCTTGGTGGACAGCGGAATCCCGGACCGGCGAGCCGCTTCCTCGTACTTGGCGCCGTCGGTCACCGCCAACGTGGCCGCCGTCCGACCATGCCACCCGCCCTGGACCGACACGATCCGCTGCCGACCGGTGACTTTCCGGGCCAGGCCGAGGGCGTTTTCATTGGCCTCGGCGCCGCTGTTGCAGAAGAACACCTTGCCGAGCGGGTCGGGGCAGAGGGACGCGATCAGTTCCGCGAGTTCCTCGCGCCCCGCGTGGGGAATGGCAGTGGAGTAGAAGATCAGCCGGGCGGCCTGCTCGGCAATGGCCCGGACCACGTCGGGGTGACAGTGCCCGGTAGCGGCCACCGCGTGTCCGCCGTAGGCGTCGAGCCATTTGAGCCCCTGATCGTCCACGATCCAGGAGCCTTGGCCCGACACGGCCCGAAGCGGAAACTGCGCGTAGACCGGAAGCCACGCTCCGGTACTCTTGGTCGGCATCGTCGTCCTTGGGCTCGGTCGGAGGTGTCAGATCGGAAACGGCGCGACGACCCGGAGGCCCGCCGTTTCGGGGAATCCCAGCGCCAGATTCATCGCCTGGACCGCCTGCCCGCCGGCCCCTTTCACGAGGTTGTCGATCGTCACGGTCACCACGACTTCCCGGCCATCGTCGCTG
>CADEGB010000666.1 GCA_902826755.1 uncultured Gemmatimonadota bacterium | reverse complement strand
CGTGGCCAGGTTCCGGCGGGCCGGGTTCGGCTGGGCGTGTTCGTAGAGATAGACCGGAATGGCCAACTCGGTCCCGACCCGACGGGCCAGCTCCACGGCGTAGCGAGCCGTTTCCTCCATCGAGATCCCGGAGATCGGCACCAGCGGGCAGACGTCGGTGGCGCCCATTCGGGGGTGTTCGCCGTGGTGGGCCCGCATGTCGATCAGGTCCGCCGCCATCCGAATGGCGCGGAATGCGGCCTCCACCACCGGCCCCGGCTCACCCGCGAACGTCACCACGGTCCGATGCGTCGACTTGCCGGGGTCGACGTGAAGCAACGCCACGCCCTCGACGCGTTCGATCTCGTCGGCAATCCGACGGATGACGGCCGGGTCCCGGCCTTCGCTGAAATTGGGGACGCACTCGATCAACTGGGCCATGACGATGGTCTCGACGGATTGCGAGGGGCGCGGAGCCCCGCCAAACTTCTCTCGCTGTGGGAGTGCGGGCCGCCAGCCCGCCCACCGGCTCCAAATCTACCCAGGAAACCCCATGACGACTCCAGGGAACGCCTTCGACCGTCGCTCCTTCTTCTCGCTCTGCTCGGTCATGGGAGTCGGGCACCCGGCCCTGGCCGAGGCGCTGTGGCGGAAGGCCTCAGCCGCCGGCCTGGCCAGTCCGGAGGCCGGCTTGGATCCGGGGATGCAGGGGCAGGGCGTCGTCATTACCAAGGAGATGATCTCCGCCGCGGCGGCGATGATCGGGCTCGACTTCTCCGAGGCCGAGAAGGACGAACTGGTCCAGACCCTTGGCGGGACGCTTGGCCTCCTCGGGCAACTCCGGAAGATCCCGCTGGCCAACTCGGTGGCGCCCGCGATGCGGTTCGATCCAGAGCTGCCGGGCAGGGCGGTCAAAGGTGGCATCCGGCTCAGCCTGGCGGACGACCGCCGGGGCAAGCCGGTGGTCCGGCCGGCCGGCAATACCGACCTGGCCTTCCTCACGGTGGCGGAACTCGGGGACTTGGTTCGCCGGCGTAAGGTCAGCTCGACCGAACTGACCCGCCTCTATCTCGATCGGCTCGAGCGGCACGGCCCCACGCTGCAGTGCGTCGTGACGCTCACCAAGGAGCGGGCGCTCAATCAGGCCCGGAAGGCTGACGAGGAGATCGCCGCCGGGCGGTACCGTGGTCCCCTGCACGGGATCCCGTGGGGCGCCAAAGACCTCTTCGCTGTCCCCGGGTACCCGACCACTTGGGGCACCGGACCCTTCCGCGACCAACAGATCCTCGAAACCGCCACCGTGGTCGAGAAGCTCGACCGGGCCGGCGCGGTACTGGTGGCCAAACTCACCCTTGGCGAACTCGCGATGGGGGACGTCTGGTTCGGCGGCACCACGAAGAACCCCTGGAAGCTCGACCAGGGCTCGAGCGGGTCCTCCGCGGGCCCCGGATCGGCGACCGCCGCGGGCCTGGTCGGGTTCTAGATCGGCACCGAGACGCTCGGGTCGATCGTGTCGCCGTCGGATCGCAACGGGGTGTCCGGCCTCCGGCCCACGTTCGGCCGGGTGAGCCGCCCTGGGGCCATGGCGCTCTGCTGGAGCCTGGACAAGGGGGGTCCGGTGTGCCGTTCGGTGGGGGACTGCCGTCTGGT
>CADEGB010000665.1 GCA_902826755.1 uncultured Gemmatimonadota bacterium | reverse complement strand
ATCGACCCGTCGACGCTCCACCGGAAGTTGGCCCGCTCCGAAAAACAGAGCGCCAATGTCTGAGCCGCTCGAGCCGGGCGACCCTGCCGGCGCCGAGACGTTGGAGATCATGTCGGCGGCGCCCCGCTACAACGCGTGGCAGTACGACGAAATCGCTCCCTGGATCGGCCGCCGGGTGCTCGAGATCGGGTCCGGGATCGGCAACATGTCGGCCCACATCCTCGGGACCCCCAGGGAACTCGCGATCCTCACCGACACCGATGCGTGGTATCGAGACGAGCTGACCCGCCGGTTTGGGGGCCGCCCCGAGGTCCGGATCGACAGCCTGACCCTGCCGGATCCGGCCGCTCCCGCCCGCTTTGCCAACGATCGGCTCGACACCGCCGTGGCGCTGAACGTGGTCGAGCACATCGAAGACGACGTCGGGACCCTGGCCACGCTCCGCGGGATCGTCCAGCCGGGTGGCCGGGTGGTCATCCTGGTGCCGGCCATGGACGAACTCTACGGCACGCTCGATCGGGAACTCGGTCACTTCCGGCGCTATACCCGCCGCCGGCTCCGCGACGCCTTCGAACGGGCTGGGCTCGAGGTGCTCCACCTCCGCTGGTTCAACCGGGTCGGGACCATCGGGTGGTGGCTCAACGCCCGGGTCCGGATGGCCCGACGGATCCCGATCGACCAACTCAAGCTGTTCGATTCCCTGGTGCCCTTGTTCCGGTTGGAGCGGTTCCTGCCCCTCCCGTTCGGCCAGTCGCTCATTGCCGTGGGGACGCCGAAATGACCGAGTTGCCCAAGCTGTCGGTCATCGTCCCGGTCTACAACGAGAAGGACACCCTTCGGGTGATCATCGACCGCCTCCACGGGGTGCCGCTCCCGATGGAGATCGTGACGGTCAACGACAAGTCGACCGACGGCAGTGATCAGATTCTCGAGGCGCTCAAGGCCGAGGGACTGGTCGACGTGGTCGTCCACCAGCCCGTGAATCGGGGCAAGGGCTTCGCGATCCGGACCGGGATCAAACACGCCACCGGCGACGTCATCATCATCCAGGACGCCGACCTGGAGTACGACCCGGTCGAGTTCGGACGGCTCCTGACACCGATCCTCGAAGGCAAGGCCGACGCGGTCTTCGGGTCGCGGTTCCTGGGCGGCGAGCACCGGGTCCTCTACTTCTGGCATTCGGTCGGGAATCGGCTGTTGACGCTGGCGTCGAACATGCTGACGAATTTGAACCTGACTGACATGGAGACCTGCTATAAAATGGTGCGGGCTCCGCTGATGAAGTCGCTGATCCTCACCTCGGACCGGTTCGGCTTCGAACCGGAACTTACGGCCCGATTGGCGCAGGCCAAGGCCCGAATCTGGGAGATCCAGATCTCCTACTCCGGCCGGACCTACGAGGAAGGGAAGAAGATCGGTTGGAAGGACGGCGTGGCGGCCTTCTTTCACATCGTCCGTTACAACCTCTTTCCCCCGCGGAAGCGGCCGCCCGAGTGACGCCGCGCGGAGCCAGCGCGTACCTGGGGCGTGTCCTGGTCGCCCTGTTGGTGTTCGCGAGCCTGGCGCCGGTGGCCGACTGGATCCCGTCCGAGCGAGCGGTTCCGTGGTACCCCGGCGCGAGCCGGGAGTG
>CADEGB010000664.1 GCA_902826755.1 uncultured Gemmatimonadota bacterium | reverse complement strand
GAGTCGGCCGCGCCGAATCCTCCGCCGCCGCCCCCCGTGGCGGTGGTGGCCACCGTGGAGATCACGCCGAGTTCCGTCGCGCTCACGGCGGGGGACACCACCCGGCTCGGCGCCACCGTGCGGGATCAGCAGGGCGCGGCGATGGCCGGGAAGACGCCCACGTGGAGCAGTTCGAACCCCACGGTGGCCACCGTCTCCGCCACTGGCCTGGTGACGGCGACCACGGCGGGCCAGGCCGTGATCACGGCCGCGGTGGACGGGAAGCAGGGGACGGCGGCGGTGACGGTGAGTCCCGCGGTGCGGGTGGCGCTCGACTCCGCGGCGAGCCGGAGCACGCTGGTCGATCGGGGCGGCGACACGCTCACGGCCACGGCCGCCAATGGGCTCGTCTACGTGCTGGAACTCCCCGCCCATGCCGTCGACACGGCGGTACGGGTGACGATGACGCCGGTGCGGGCCATCCAGCGGTTGCCGCTGTCGGGGGGCCTGGTCGGCGCGGTCGAACTGGCGCCGGCGGGGCTCCGGTTCAACGGGCCGGTGACGCTGCGGATCAAGGCGTCGCCGACCGTCCCGACGGGGCAGAAGGTGGTGGGGCTCGAGTATGCGGCCGGCGGGGAGGTCCTCGTGGCGGCGCCAGCGCAGCGGCGGGCCGGGGAGATCGTGCTCACGCTGACCGGCATCGGGCTCGGGACTGGCGCCAGTGCCGGCGGGGCGGCGGCGGCCTCCCAGGCGACCGGGGCCGCGGCAGGCGGCGGGGTCGGGGTCGGCGCGGGGCTCGGCACCGCGGAGGACATCGGGACGTTACCGATCCCGCCGGCCTCGCCGGCGGCGCTGATCGCGCGGGTCCACCTGGCGGCCCTCACCTATCCGGCGGACGAAACCGCAATCCTCACGATCCTGCGGGGCGCCTATTTCCGGGCCGTGCGGGACGCGGCCCGGTTGGCCGTGACGGCCGCGGACCTGCGGACCGCCCTGCACGACTGGCTGACCTGGGTGGGGACCATCGTCGATCTCGACAATGCCAGCGGCGATCTCCATCGCGCGCTGCGGCCGGAGGACGAGGTGCTCTTCACCGAACTGGTCGCCGGGTTTCAGCGGATCCGGCCCGCGATCGACGCGGCGTGTGTGGACCAGCGCGATGCGATCGCCGGCTTCAATCTGTTGACCCTCCACGGCTACTTGCGGGAGCACGACAACTTCGGGGTGCTCGACTCGCTTGGCCTGACCCGTTCGGCGATGTTGGCGAGCTCCTGCGTCCAGGTCTTCCCGGTGCAGGTGCGGTTTCCCGATCCGGCGGTGCCCGGGGTGGCGGGGCAGCTCGAGGTGCAGTTCGGGCTCAAGTTCGGGACCGATCCGACCTTGGTGAACACGGTCTTCGCGGTCGCGCTGACGGTGACGGGGTCGACCAGTGACGGACCCCGGAGCAACACCACCGACGCCGTGGGCCGGCTGACCACGGCGGTGACGGCGACCGGGCTCGGGAGTCTGACGATCACCGGCACAGCCTGCATCCCCACGGCGACGAACGCTGACGCGGACGATCTCTGTGCGCCGATCGCGGTGACCCGGTCGTTCGGCCGAATCGTGACCGGCAACCTGATCATCAACTCCCAGGCCGGCCTGCTGGCCAGC
>CADEGB010000663.1 GCA_902826755.1 uncultured Gemmatimonadota bacterium | reverse complement strand
CGTTGCCTGGTACCGACCGGGCGACCAGATCTGGATTCACGATTTCCACCTCTTCCTCGTTCCGGAGATGGTTCGGACGGCCCTGCCCGACGCCGCCATCGGTTTCTTCCTCCATGTGCCGTTCCCGACGGCGGATGTCTTCCGGACACTCCCCGGTCGGACCGAACTCCTCCGTGGCCTGCTCGGATCGACCGTCATCGGATTCCACACCGCCTCGTATCTCCGCTTCTTTGCCTCGGCCGTGGCGGAGATTCTCGATCTGCCGACCGAGATCGATCGGATCGTCCTCGACGATCGGGAGGTCAAGCTGGGGGTCTTCCCGATCGGCATCGATGCCCATGCGTTTGCGACGGTGGCCGCGGAACCGATGGTGGACGAGCTGGTGCGGGAAATCCGTGGCGACGGGACCGCCCGGATCATGGTGGCCGTGGATCGGATGGACTACACCAAGGGGATTCCTCGCCGCCTGCTGGCCTTCGAGCGTCTCCTCGCTCGCTATCCGGCCCTGCACGAGCGGGTCCGGCTGGTCAACCTCGCCGTGCCGACCAGGGAAGCGGTGCCCGCTTACCAGGATTTCCGCCAGGAGGGGGATCGCCTGGTGGGCCGGATCAACGGCCGCTTCTCGACCCCTCGGTGGACGCCGATCCATTACCTGTTCCGGAGCGTCGATCGCCAGGGCTTGGCGGCGCTCTACCGGGCCGCTGACGTCATGCTGGTGACCCCGATCCGGGACGGGATGAACCTGGTGGCCAAGGAATTCGCCGCCTCGCGAATCGACGGCGACGGCGTCTTGGTCCTGAGCGAATTTGCCGGCGCGGCCGCCGACCTCCCGGAAGCGGTGATCGTCAATCCGTACGAAGTCGATCAACTCGCGACCCGCTTGGCGGACGCCTTGGCCATGGAGGAACCGGAGCGGCGCCGCCGCATGGCCGGTCTTCGGGAGCGGGTCGCCCGATACGACGGCGACTGGTGGGCGGGCAGTTTCCTCGATGCCTTGACGGCCGGGGCTCGCTCCGACGCCAGTCGACCGGTCCGGCTCGGCAGCGGCGGCCTCGAGTTGGCCCTGGCGCGGTTCCGCGCGGCCCGGCGTCGGGTTCTGCTGCTCGACTACGACGGGACCCTGACCCCGATCGTTGAACGCCCCGAGGCGGCCCTTCCCGACGACGAACTGCTCGCCCTGCTCCGAGCCCTCGCCGCGGATCGGCGCCAGGAGGTTCATGTCGTGAGCGGCCGGTCCCGCGGGTTTCTCGATCAATGGCTCGGCGGACTGCCCGTGCATCTCCACGCCGAGCACGGGGCGGCGCGCCGGCGTCCCGGTGCCAAGACCTGGGACCGGCTCTCGCTCGCGTTGCCATGGCTCGATCGAGTCAGGGGGGTCTTCGATGACTTTGCGCGGGTGACGCCGGGCGCGTCGGTCGAGACCAAGGAGTACGGCCTCTGCTGGCACTGGCGCCAGGCCGACCCGAGCGCCTCCCGCTCCGCCACCGAACTCGCGCTCCACCTCGGGCAAGTCCTCCACCGCAGCGGGGCCGAGGTGCTCGTCGGCAATCGGATCGTCGAAGTGCGGGCCCAGGGGGTCAACAAGGGGAAGGTGGCTCGTGCCGTCGTCGGGGAGGCGGGCGCGGGGGCGCTGGGGTTTG
>CADEGB010000662.1 GCA_902826755.1 uncultured Gemmatimonadota bacterium | reverse complement strand
AGTTGACGTGCTCCGGGAGAGTCCGCGCCCGCGGGAACGCGGCCGCGATATCGGCCAGCGACACGGCCCCGACCGACATCCGGAACCAACCGGTCTCGGCCTTGAGGCCGAAGGCCTGGAACGGCACCACGCCGAGGCCCGCTCGCTCCAGCATGATCTGGCGGATGTCTTCGTTGTGGCGGATCGGTTTGCCCTCGATGGAGCGACCCACCAGGTCGAGTCGGAGCGACAGGTAGATCGCGCCCTGGGGATCGATACAGTCGACCGGATGCCCCGCCGCCTTGAGGGCCGAGAAGCCGTCGTACAGGGCATCGAGTCGGGCTTTGACGCCGCGATGCATGTCGGTCCGGTAGGCCGCGATGGCGGCCGGATCGGCGAGGAACTCCGCGGTGGCGACCTGCTCGGGCCGCGGCGCCCAGGCCCCGACGTGGCCGAGGAAGTCCTTCATCCGGCTGATCAGGGCCGGCGCGGCGAGGACCCACCCGAGCCGAAGCCCCGTGGAGGCGAACGCCTTCGAGATCCCGTCGAGCGCGATGACGTACGGAGCCGCCTCCGGCACCAGCGCCAGCGGGTTGTGGTGCTGGGCCGGCGGGTAGACGAGGGAGCCGTAGATCTGATCGAAGAACACGAACAGGAGCCGACGTCCGGCGGCCCGGCGGGTTTCGTTCTCGGCCACCACGGCCTCGAGGATCCGGCGGAGGCTGTCGGCCGTCATCATCGTTCCGGTCGGATTGCCGGGCGAGCAGAGGCAGAGCAGGTTGGCGTTCGGCAGATGCGGCGCGATCTGCTCGAGGGTTGGCTGGAACCCGTTGGCGCGGTCCGCCTCGATTTCGACGACGGTGGCCTTGATGATGTCGGCGTAGTAGTCGTTGTTCCAGGAAGGGACCGAGTAGATGACGGTGTCGCCCTCGTCGAGGACCGCCCGGAACGCGGCGTAGACGACGGGCCGCCCGCCGCTGGCGATCAGGACCGACTCGACCGGATAGCGGACGCCCTGTTCCCGCTCGACGTAATCGACCACCGCCTTGCGGAGGGGCAGCATGCCCTCCGACGGCGGGTAGTTGGTCTCGCCTCGTTCGAGCGCGCCTCGGATGCCGGCCAACAGCGTGGCCGGAATCGGGAACTGCTTCGGATCGAAATCGCCGGCCGTGAGATTGCAGACCGGCTTGCCGGCCGCGATCATCGCCCGGACTTCGGCGGCAATCTTGAGAATGACGGAGCCGCGTAGGCGGCGAACCATTGCGGAGAGGGATCGATCCAGCTCGGTCGGGTTGCCGAAGTCGAGCGCGGCGGGGGCGGTAGTGGTCATGCCCCCAATTTACTTCAGGCGGGCCTCGATCGGCACTCGGGGTGGCCGGCCGGAGGCGGGGGTTTTCGGGAGTGCCGGCGGGGTCGTACCTTAGGGTTCCTCAGACGGATCCACGATTCAGCTTTTTCCGAGTGCCAGGGAGGCCGCGGTGACCCGATATCTGTTGGTCGGATTCATGATGGTGGCGGGCGCCGTGCCCGCGCTGGCGCAGAAGCGCGGTGGCGACGAGTTGGCCCGGCTGATCGACGCCGGCATGGAGCGGGTCATGCCCAAAGTGGTGGCCTGGCGCCGGGATATCCACGAGCACCCGGAGCTCGGGAATAGCGAGTTTCGAACCGCCAAACTGGTCGAGG
>CADEGB010000661.1 GCA_902826755.1 uncultured Gemmatimonadota bacterium | reverse complement strand
GCATGTCCCCGCCGATTACCTGGTGGGCCCACCATTGGTGGCCGACCTCGTGCGCGGTGACGTACGTGATGCCATCGACCCGGTTCGGATCCCGCGCGTCGATGATGAAACCGGCGGCTTCCGAGAACGGCACCGTGCCTGGAAAGGCCTGGGCGAAGTTCATGTACGCCGGGAACTCCACGATCCGGAGTTGCCGGAACTGGTAAGGGCTGAAGTTCGCGGTGTAATAGTCGAGCGACGCCTTCATGGCGCGGACCATGCGATCGACGCTGAAGTCGTGCGCCGGATGGTGGTACACGGCGAGCCCCACGTCGTGTCATCGATCCTCGCGGACGGCATAACCGGCCGACTGGATCGAGAAGAAGTGTTGGATCGGAGCCTCCGTCCGAAATCGCGAGATTCGCCGGCCATCGGCGACCCGGGTGTCCAGGAGTTGTCCGGGGGCGACGATGGTCTGGTCCGCGCCGCTCGACACCGTGATCTCGGCGTTGACCCAGTCACTGTCCCGCCGGAGGTAGTGATTGGCCCGGCCGCTCTCGTCTTCGAGCGGTGGCGGCCGCAGTTCGGCGACGAGCCCGTATTTGCGTCGGACGTTACGCTCTTCGAGCAGCATGAACCGGGACATCCCGATCCATGGCGTGACCTGCCAGTTGTCGAGGAAGGTCCCGTTGGCCACGATCCGGGTCTCGTTATGGGTGTTCCGGAAGCCGGTCTGCTGGCGGAGGGTCTGGAACCGGACCTCGGTGCGCTGGCCGGGTTCGAGCGGGCGGTCAAACGTGAAGATCCGGTAGTGAAGGTCCGGGTAGTCCTTGGTGAGGCGGGCACCGTCGACCTCGAGCGATTGCATCTCGAGGTCACCCCATACCCATGGTCCAAGGAAGAGCCGCTTTTCGTGGCCGCGAGCCCAGGAGACGTGAATCTCCAGGAGCGGCGCGGCGGTCTTGTTCTCGACCACATAGCGGCCGCGGGTCACCGCCCGAGGCTCATCGGGGTAGATGTCGACGTCGAGGCTGACGTCGGTGACGCGCGGCTGCGGCACCTTCTCGAGGGGCAAGAGGATCTTTTCGTACTCCGCCTCCCACCGCTGCCCATCCTCGTAGGTGCGATACTCGTTGAGGACGTTGGTGTTGTAGTAGATGTGTCCGCCCAAGGCGGCCATCGCCACGCCCGCGCCGGCCAGGGTCCATGCCGGGGCTCCGCGCAAGCGAGCGGGAAGCCGCTTCAGCCGCCCGCGGAGCGGGGCGGAGGCGCCCCGGCGCCAGAGCCCATAGGCCAGCACGGTCAGGATCACCGCGCCCGCGGTCCAATAGGCCCGGAACCACGCTGCGAACCGCGCCAGGTCGCCCTGCCCGTTCATATCCGACAAGGGGACCGCGGAGGCTCCGGCATACTGATACAGGTTGTGCTCGAAACCGAACTTCGTCAGCGTGAGTTGGGCGGCGAGGAAGAGTACCACCACCAACAGGCCCACGAACTTGTGGGGCACCAGTGTCTGGATAAAGACCGTCAGGACCGCGAACAGGACCATGTTCACGACCCAGGGCAACACATACCAGACGGCGTAATGGCCAAGCTCGAGCGTCGAATAGCCTTTGGCCAGCTGGACCACCACCGCCGCGCCGACGCTGCCGACCGCCAGGGCCAGCAGGACGATCGTGATGGCGATGA
>CADEGB010000660.1 GCA_902826755.1 uncultured Gemmatimonadota bacterium | reverse complement strand
GCAACCTCGAGCAGAAAGAGGCGCGCGCCGTCGTCAGCAGTACGATCGGCCGCCTTTTGCCGAACATGGCTGATTTTAAGACGTCGCTGCCGCCGATCCTGCGCGGGACAGCCATCGGATCACTGCTCGGGTTTCTGCCAGGAAACGGCGCTGTGCTCGGTCCCTTCGCGTCCTACTCCATCGAGAAAAAGGTCGCGGCTGATCCGTCCCGCTTCGGCAATGGCGCCATTGAAGGCGTAGCTGGGCCGGAGTCCGCCAACAACGCTGGCGCCCAGACGGCGTTCATCCCGCTGCTGACGCTGGGCATCCCGCCCAACGCCGTCATGGCGCTCATGATCGGCGCCATGACCATTCACGGTATCGTGCCGGGTCCGCAGATCATCACCAAGCAGCCGGATCTGTTCTGGGGCATGATCGCCTCGATGTGGATCGGCAATCTGATGCTGCTGATCATCAACCTGCCGCTGATCGGCATCTGGGTGAAGTTGCTCCAGGTCCCCTACCGGCTAATGTTCCCGGCCATCATCATCTTCTGCTGCATCGGCATCTACTCGATCAACAATTCGCCGACGGAAGTGATGCTGACGTCGGTCTTTGCGCTCCTTGGATATCTGCTGATCAAGCTCGGATTCGAGGTGGCGCCGATGCTGCTCGGGTTCGTCCTGGGTCGGCTGATGGAGGAGAAGCTGCGCCAGGCGATGGTGATCTCACGCGGCAGTTTGTGGACCTTTATCGAGCGGCCGGTTTCATTGACGCTGCTCGTTCTCGCGCTCGTCATCTTCGTCGTCTCGGCGCTGCCAGCGATCAGCAAACGCCGCGAGACGGTTTTTACCGAATAGCCGGATGCAACGCATCACGCTCACGACAAGAAGAACAGATCAACCCAAGCCAACAATCAGGAGGAAACAATCAATGAAATCCATCCATAGAGCAGCCTTCGCGGCGGTGGCGGCCCTTGCGCTGACTGCCGGCCCGGCAGCGGCGCAATATCCAAACAAGCCGATCACCGCCATCGTGCCGTTCGCGGCGGGCGGCCCGACCGACGTCGTCACGCGCCTCGTCACCGAGCACATGTCGCGCACGCTCGGCCAGCAGATCGTGGTCGAGAACATCGGCGGCGCCGGCGGCACCATCGGCATGACGCGTGCGGCGGCGGCGGCACCGGACGGCTACACGATCGCCGTCGGCAACATGGGAACCCAGTCGGCAGCGCCGGCGCTGTACCCGAACCTCAAGTACGATCCGGCGACGAGCTTCACGCAGATCAGCGTCGTGAACTACACGCCGCAGACCATCGTTTCGAAGAAGGATCTGCCGCCGAAGACGCTGAAGGAACTCCTCGACTACCTCAAGGCCAACAGCGAAAAGCTGAACTACGGCCACGCCGGAGTCGGCTCGATCTCCTACGTGTCGGGCTTCGTGTTCAACGCGCAGTTCGGCTTCAAGCCCGCGATGGTTGCCTACAAGGGCACGGGGCCGGCGCTCAACGACCTCGTCGGCGGACAGATCGACTACCTCGTGGACCAGTCCATGAACGTCATCCCGCAGATCACCGCCGGCACCATTAAAGCCTACGCGGTCGCGCATCCGGAACGGATCGCGGCACTGCCCGACGTGCCGACGACCAAGGAACTCGGCGTCGACTTCATCTTCAGCTCCTGCAACGCTATGGTGG
>CADEGB010000659.1 GCA_902826755.1 uncultured Gemmatimonadota bacterium | reverse complement strand
ACCGACGAGCGGGCCACCCTTCGCCGACTCATCGAGTCGGCACGGGCAAGGGGGCTCACGTTCCTGACCGATCAGGACGCCCGTCCGGCCGGCAGCGCCCATCCAACCACGCACCTGTGGGACAACGGCACCGACGCGGCCGCGGAACTCGACCGGATGATGAAGGTGCGCCGGGCGGCGCTCGATCGGTTCGGGGACGCGGCCATTCCCGCGGGCGAGCCGATGGCCACGCTCGAGGAAGTCCTCGTCCCGCTCTACCTCCATCACCGCTACCAGGTGGAAGCGGCGGCCAAGGTGGTTGGCGGCCAGTCGTACGACTACGCCATTCGGGGCGACGGCACCGAGCCCGTCCGCGCCGTGCCGGCAGCCCAACAACTGGCCGCGTTGAACTCGATTGTGGCCACCCTCGACCCCGCGGCGCTGGCGTTGCCACGGGCCGTCCTGGCCAAGATCCCGCCCCGGCCAGTGACGTACGGGGCCCATCGGGAGCTGTTTGACCGCACCACCGGGCTGGTCTTCGACGCCCTGTCGCCGGCGGCCGCGGCGGCGGACCTCTCGGTTCAGTTCCTCCTCAACGCCGAACGCGCGTCCCGGCTGATTCAGCAGCGTGCCCTCGATCCGACCCAACCCGGGCTCGAGACCATCATCGACCGACTGATCGCCGCGGTGTTCGACCGGCAGGCCACCGACCCCTACCGGGCCGAGATTGGACGCACGGTGCAGCGGGTGGTCCTCGACCGATTGATGGCCCTGGCCGCCTCAGCCGAGATGCCGCAGGTCCGGGCCGTTACCACCGAGAAACTCCGAGCCCTGGCCGGGCGTCCGGTTCCAGCGGGGGCCGCCACCAGCGACAACCGCGCAGCCCGCGCGCTGATCGCGGCCGACATTCGTCGGTTCCTGGAGCGGCCCTACGATCCGACCAAACCCAGCCGGGCGCCGGACGCTCCCCCCGGCAGCCCCATCGGCGTCCCGCCGCTGGATGAAGACCGTCCCTGATCCCATGAGGAAACCCAGCATGAACCGCCTCCTTGCCACGTTGCTTGCCGCCCTGTTCGGGGCCGCTCCGCTTGCGGCCCAGACGGCGCCCGCGGCCCGGGCCGAAGACGTCGCGTCCGTCGACGCGATCATCAAGACGCTGTATGACGTGATTTCGGGGCCGGCCGGCCAGAAGCGAGACTGGAACCGATTCCGGTCGATCTTCGCGCCGGGTGCCCGCCTGATCCCGACCGGTCGCGATGCCGCCGGCAAGGCCCGGATCGCCGCCGTGTGGAGCCCGGACGAATACGCCTCCTCCGTCGGAGGCCGGCTGGAGGAGGGTGGGTTCTTCGAAACGGAAATCGGCCGTACGGCGGAGCAATACGGCAACATCGTCCAGGTGTTCAGCGCCTACGATTCGAAGCGGACCGCGGCCGACCCGAAGCCGTTTGCCCGGGGTATCAACAGCATCCAGCTGTTCAACGACGGCACCCGGTGGTGGATCGTGTCGATCTTCTGGGAAGGGGAGACGCCGTCCAATCCGATCCCCGCCAAGTACCTTCACGGCGCCAGGCACTGAGCATGCGGCTCAGCGGGAGGGTCGCCGCGGCCCTGGCGGCAACGCTCACGGTTGCGAGTTCGCTGCCCCCGGCACCGCCCGGGGCACTGTGCGGCCCGAGCTCCGAGCCGCTCCGGCCCAGTGCG
>CADEGB010000658.1 GCA_902826755.1 uncultured Gemmatimonadota bacterium | reverse complement strand
CTCTGTTTCGAGGCTCTCGACGATCGGCTCGGTCTCGAGCGACACCGCCTCCTCGACCTCTTCGTCGTCCTCGAATTCGACCTCCACCGGCCGCCGAACCGGCACCGGCCTCCCCGGGAACTGACTCAAGGGCGGCCGCCGACCGGGGAGATCCTGCGTTGAACCCGGCCCCTCCCGTTTTTCCTTGAGTTGTTCCATGGCCTTCCGGATCTCGGCCATGAGATCCGGAGCGTCCACCTGGCCGTCATCCTCCCCAGCCTCGGCCGTGTCCCGGTTCTGCTTCCGCTTGGCGGCCGCCTGGAGCAGGCTGCCGGCCACGAACAGCAGGATCAGGAAGAAGAGTTCCATCAGCTGCTCAGCGGCCCACTCGGACCAGGTTCGGTCTGACCGGAGATGGCCTGCCGCATCTGGGTGTCAGCCTCGAGGTTTCGATAGCGTTGGTAGTCCATCACCCCGAGCGTGCCGCGCCGGAACGCCTCCGCCATGGCCATCGGGATTTCGGCCTCGGCGGCCACCAACTTGGCCCGCTCCTTCTGGACCCCGGCTTTGTACTCCTGCTCCATGGCCACCGCCAGCGCCCGCCGCTCCTCGGCCTTGGCCTGCGCAATCCGCTTGTCCGCCTCGGCCTGATCAGTCTGGAGTTCGGCGCCGATGTTCTTGCCGACGTCGACGTCGGCGATGTCGATCGAGAGGATCTCGAACGCGGTGCCGGCGTCGAGGCCCTTGGCCAGCACCGTCTTCGAGATCATGTCGGGATTTTCGAGCACGGCTTTGTGACTCACCGCCGAGCCGATGGTGCTCACGATGCCCTCACCAACGCGGGCCAGAATGGTCTCTTCGCCAGCGCCACCGACCAGGCGGTTGATGTTGGCTCGGACCGTGACGCGCGCCAACGCCAGGAGCTGGATCCCGTCCTTGGCCATGGCCGCCACCTTGGGCGTCGTGATGACCTTCGGGTTGACGCTGACCTGCACCGCCTCGAACACGTCGCGGCCCGCCAGATCGATGGCCGTGGCTTGCTTGAAGTCGAGCGGGATCCCGGCCTTCCCGGCCGAAATCAGGGCGTTGACGACCCGGGCCACGTTCCCGCCCGAGAGATAGTGCGACTCCAACTGGTCGGCACTCAACGCCAGGCCGGCCTTGTGGGAGTTGACCAGCGGGTTGACGATCGACGCCGGATCGACTTTCCGAAACCGCATGAAGAACAGTTGGAGAAACGAAACCCGGACCCCCGACACCAGCGCCTGAAACCAGAGGCCGATCGGTACGAACCGGAAGAAGATCGACAGCACCACCATGCCACCGATGACCAACGCCACCAACAAGCCGAGTCCTAACGTCTTTTCATCCACCGGTTCGTCTCCCCTGGGTGTGTCGTGCGTTCGATCGCCGGATTGCGGCGATCGCTCAAGCGTTCGACGCCGCGCCGCTTCGGACCACGTGCCGATATCCGTCGGAGCGGACCACGGTCACCGGAGAACCCTGGCGGACATAGTCCCCCTCGGTGACGACGTCGACCCGTTCGTCCGCGATGACCGCCACCCCGGAGGGTCGCAGGTCGGTAAAGGCCGTGCCGGTCTTGCCGATCAGGTCGGCGCGCGGGGCCGCGGAGATGTACCCCTCGGCGGGTGCCAGGCCCTCCTGGAGGAGGACTCGACGGAACCGGAGGCTGTGGGGGAGGTGGCGG
>CADEGB010000657.1 GCA_902826755.1 uncultured Gemmatimonadota bacterium | reverse complement strand
GGCGTGGCCATCGTCGTGGCCGGCTTGCCGTTCTACTTCTATTGGCGGCGTCAGGCGCGGGTCTGACTACCGCTTCTGCCGAACGAACACGATTGGCGGTACGGTCGGCTCGACGGGCGCCGAGATCGTCCCGACCGATCCATCGGCGTCGGTCGTGAAGGTCAGCAGCCATCGGAACCGACTGTGGACCGGATTCCCCGCCGGCGGCGTGAACCGGAACATGTCGTAATGGTAGTGCTCCAGCGGAAACTCGTAGTTGCCGAACCGGAGCTTGAGCCCCGCGCCGTCCCGGCTCACCACCATGTCGCCATAGGCCGGATGCCGATAGGTACCGACGTACCCGTCGATCGGGTGGGTGGGCTGGGTGCCGGAGATCCGCTGGGCATCCTCCCGGGCCCGTTGCTCGGCGGACATGGCTCGCATCCGGGTGCGGCGGTCGAGGAATCGGGCGTGCCAGTCGACCGGTCGGAGGCCGAGCAGCCGGTCATAGATCATCCAGGGAAGGAAGTCCCGGATGATGGTGCTGTACATGTTGGTCAGGACGATGACGCCGAGGGAGTCGTTCGGGAGGAAGCTCAGTTCGAGGGAATAACCGTCCCAGTTGCCGGGGTGGTGGACCAGCTTGTGGCCCCGGTAATGGGTGATCAGGAACCCCATCCCGTAGCTCTCCTCGTCGAGCTCGGGGAATTCGCCATCCAGTAGCGTCATCGGCCGGGTCATCGTCATTTGCGGCACCTGCATGGCGCGGGCGTCCGCCCGGCGGATGATCTCCTTCCCCTCGAAGCTCCCGCCCTGCATGTGCATGATCAGGTAGCGGGAAAGGTCGGCCACGCTGGCATGAACGCCCCCGGTCGGCGCGATGGCGTCGGTGCTCCGCCACGGCACGGTCATCAGGGTGTCGGAGTCGTGGAGCGCA
The DNA here is from genome assembly GCA_902826755.1 of uncultured Gemmatimonadota bacterium. Classification (GTDB taxonomy): domain Bacteria; phylum Gemmatimonadota; class Gemmatimonadetes; order Gemmatimonadales; family GWC2-71-9; genus SHZU01. Next base: position 772 of record CADEGB010000657.1, on the reverse strand, counting down.
TACGGCAGGGCAATGTTGGGCGACGCCTGATACGCGGCGATCGACGCCCCCGAGTTCGTCATCCCGAGGGGGTCGAGCACCGCGGTCTGGAGCAACTCCTCCCAGGTGCTTCCGTTCACCTTGCCGGCCAAATACCCGGCCGTGGTGAACATCAGGTTCTGGTACTGCCAGGTGGTCCGGAAGTCCCGGTTTGGCTGGAGGTATCGGAGCCTGGCGTACAGATCCTCACGGGAGTGGATGCCGATGCCCCACATCAGGTCGTGCCGCGCCAGCCCGGAGCGGTGGGTAACCAGGTCGCGGATCGTCATCCGTTCGGTCACCACCGGATCGTACATTCGGAAGTCGGGGAGGTAGTCGCGCACCTGGCGGTCCCACTCGATCCGACCGTCCTTGGCCAGCGCCGCCAGCGTGGTGACCGCAAAAGACTTGCTGATCGACGCGATGGCGAACTTGGTGTCGGGGGTCACCGGGAGCCCACCGGCTACGTCCCGGAGGCCATACCCGGCCTGGTGGATGACCTTGCCCTTCGACACCACCGCCACGGCCATGCCCGGGATCTTCCAGCGGATCCGGATGGAGTCCATCAACGCGTCGAACCCCTTGTTCCAGCCGGGCTGCTGTGCCCCGACCGGGTTGGCCGCCACCAACAGTGCCGCCACCAGCCAGCGTCGCGCGTTATGCATGATCATCCGTTCCGTTTCTGGCCAGCCGCGAGCGCCTGCAGCAGCGCTCCGTAGCCGCTGAACCGCAGGTCGCTCACCACCAGCCGTCC
>CADEGB010000656.1 GCA_902826755.1 uncultured Gemmatimonadota bacterium | reverse complement strand
GCCGTCGGGGCGGTGCTCCTGCTGGTGGCGGTGGCCGCCAGCGCGATTCCGGCGGCGCGGGCCGCCCGCGCCGACCCCAGCAGCGCCCTCCGCAGCGAGTAGGCGAGCCTCCACCGGTCCGGGGCGATCGCTCCGGACCGTCCCGGTTTTGGAGCCGCGCGGCCGCTCGATCTGCCGGTCGGGGGTTTTCGGGCTATCATTGAGGGAGTCAAGCCGTCAGCTCCGTCATCCCTCATCCAATTCTCAACGAATCGCACCCATGTCCCTCCGTCCCGTCATCGGGTTGTCTCGTCTCGTCTGCCTGCTCGGATGTCTCGCCCCCACGGGCTTGGCCGTGGCCCAGGTGGACTACCACCGTGCGGATCAGATCCGGGTCGCCACCCGTCACCTTCGGAACTACCCGGACTGGGTCGGGTTCCTCGGTCTCGGCTCCCCACGGTTCCTGGCTGACAGCACTCGGTTCTGGTACTCCGCCGAGACGGCCCGCGGACGGGAGTTCCTCCTGGTCGATCCGGCCCGGTTGGCGCGGCGCCACCTGTTCGACAATGCCCGGCTGGCCGCCGCGATGTCGGTGGCCGGTGATACCGCCTTCCAGCCATCCAAGCTTCCGTTCCGGACCTTCGAGTTCACCAAAGACGAACAGTCGATTGTCTTTCGGGTCGGAGCCAAGCGATACGAATGCGATTTGACCCAGTACCGCTGCGTCAGAGGCGACACGCTTTCGACCGACACCCCGGCCTGGGCGGTACCGTCACCGGACAAGCAGTGGGAGGCGTACGTCGACCGTGGGAACCTCTGGGTCCGGCGTGGCGGGTCCGCCGCGGGAACGCGCGACTCGGTCCAGCTCACCACGGATGCGTTGCCCGGGTACCAGTACGGGCTCACGTCGCCCGAGAGTCCGCCGGCCGACACGGCTGCCCGGCGCCGGCCCACTCTGTCGTGGTCGCCGGATTCGAAGCGGATCGCGATCATGCGCTACGACGAGCGGAGGGTGGGCCGGATGCCGATCTACTCGTCGACCGCCATCCGGCCGAAGCTGTTCCTCTATCCGATGGCCGTGCCGGAAGACAGTATCGTCACCACGGCGGAACTCCACCTGATCGAGGTCGGGGCGCGGGTCGTGACCAAGGTGGCGCTGCCGGCCCAGCCCCATCGGGTCTTCGGCTGGACCGAGGCCGATCAGGTGCAGTGGACGCGGGGGTCTGACCGGATCTTCCTGACCGTGGCCGCCCGAGCCAACAAGAAGGTCGAGCTCTTCTGGGTCGAGGCCGCCACGGGCGCTCCGCACCGGGTAGTGGCCGAGTCGACCGCCACGTACCTCGAGAACGCGAGCGGCGTCGCTACCGGCAACTGGCGGGTGCTGGCAGGGGGCAAAGAGGCGCTTTGGTGGTCGGAACGGGACGGGTGGGGTCACTTGTACCGTTACTCCGATCAGGGCCAGATGATCGGCCAGCTGACCAGCGGGCCTTGGCTCGTGGACCGGGTCCGCCACGTCGATCCGGCCCTGGGACAGGTCTTCTTCGTGGCGGCTGGCCGGGACAGCACCAACCCCTATCATGGTCAATATTGGCGCATCAACGCCGACGGGTCGGCGCCGACTCTCCTGACGCCGGAGCCCGGTCAGCACCTCATTTATCCGATCCCGACGGGCAAGTACTTCATCGACGTGCATTCCCGGCACGACCTCCCGCCGGTGGTGACCCTG
>CADEGB010000655.1 GCA_902826755.1 uncultured Gemmatimonadota bacterium | reverse complement strand
TCGTCAACCATCTGGTCGCCACCAAGCAGCTCGACGGCCAGCGCCCGGCCTTCGTGCACGACGTGAAGAACGTCCGCACGCTGGCGCCGATCCGCTACCCGAAGAAGATCCTCAATGCCGCCGGCAACTTCTACACCCACACGTGCGAGGGCTGCACGCCGCAGCAGCAGGCCGAGAACGACAAGAAGATCCGCGCCAACCGCGGCGTGCCCTACCTGTTCCTGAAGCCGGCCGAGGGCGCGGTCATCGGCAACAACGACGCGATCGTCATTCCGCCCGGTCGCGACCGCATCGACTGGGAGATCGAGTTCGGCACCGTGATCGGCCGGCCGGCCCGCTACGTCTCGGCCAACCGCGCCGTCGATTACGTGTTCGGTTACACGGTGACGATCGACATGTCCGATCGCGGCGGCCGGCCCGGCACCCGCACCTCCGACTGGTTCGTCGGCAAGGGCCATGAGACCTTCGCGCCGATGGGCCCGTGGATCGTGCCGAAGGAGTTCTACGGCGATCCGATGAAGCGGCTGCACCAGCAGCTGACCATCGACGGCGTGAAGGTGCAGGAAGCCAAGGCCGGCGACATGATCCACAACATGTGGGAGCTGATCGAGTACGGCTCGTCGATCATCACGCTGTTCCCCGGTGACGTCATCAACAGCGGCACCACCGGCGGGACGTCGTCGGGGGCGTTCAAGCGCGGCACTCGCGAGGGCTATCTGAAGCCGGGCGAGACGATCGAGGCGACCATCGAAGGCATCGGCACCCTCCGTCACCCGATCGTCGCCGGCAAGCCGTTGCCGACCGACCTCACGGGATCGCAGCTTCCGGCCGTCGGCACCTACGTGCCGGCCGGGACGCGACCGCCCCAATAACCCGTCGCCACCGGCGACTCCCGTTCGACCACCGCGGCCCGCTCCCGGCACCTGCCGGGGCGGGCCGTTCGTGTGTTTCCGCCTGGTGTTTCGACGTTCGTGCCGTCTGGCCCCCCGCTTGCACTCCACCCGAATTGCCGCGCTGGATCAGCTCATCCAGGGTCGGTATGGGTAGCGCGTTACCCTGGAGGTGTCGCATGCGTGTCACGTTGAAGCCCGTCGCCGCGTTCTTACTGCCCGTTCTGCTCGTCGCCTCACCTGCGTTTGCCGGACCGCAGACACGCGTCGTCGACGGCGCCACCCTGCGTCAGGCGCTCGCCGTCCAGGCTGGCGCCGAACAGGACCAGCGGGCGGCGGTCCGCCGGGTGCTCGATCGCGCCGATGTGCGCGAGATGGCCAACCGTATGGGGCTGGACGTCGCCCGCGCCACTGCCGCGGTCGGCACGCTGAGCGGCGCCGACCTGACCGAAGCGGCGGCGCGCGCCGGGGCCGTTGAAACCGCGCTCGCCGGCGGCGCGAACACCATCGTGATCTCGGTCACGACCCTGCTGCTCATCCTCATCATCGTCATCCTGCTCGCCAGCTAGTCCCCTGGAGCCGTGATGACTCACACAATTCCCGGGCGGGGCATCCCGCCTCGCGGCGTTGCTCCTCCCTCAAATATCGCGAATATTCTCGGTCGTCGCGCCTTGCGATCCGGGTGCCGCGCTCCGGGAGTTGTGCAAGCCACCACGGCTCCAGAGGACTAGGGGTTCGCAGTGCGGCTGACACGCGCCGGCCTCGCCGGCGCCTGCGCGCTGCTCGCGTGGACGAGCGTGGCCACGGCCGGCGTGGTC
>CADEGB010000654.1 GCA_902826755.1 uncultured Gemmatimonadota bacterium | reverse complement strand
CACCTCTCGGGAAAAGTGCGCGGGCAGCGCCACGCCGGAATACACTTTGGATCCGAGCAGCCGCTCCAGGTAGTCGACCGGCCGCACGATCGTCACGAACCCGCGGCCCAGGAACGCCGGGACCGCGGCCTCGCATTTCTTCTCGAGGCCGGCCGTCGACTGCTTGCGGGCGTCGAACACCGCGTTCCCGCTGCTCAGGACGGTCACCACGTTCTCGAAGCCGGCGGCCTCGAGCGCCCGCCGGAGGTCCGCCATCCGGCAGTTCATCGGCGACACCCCGCGCAGCAAGGCGGCGTACCGCACGTCAGTCCTCGGCGCGAAGGGCGGCCATCAATTGCAGGGCCCCATCTCAGGACACCTCACTTCGGTGCCGCCTGCCCCGTCGACGAGGGCGGCCGCTCCTGCTCATGCCGGGGCAGGACCACGGCCCCACCGCGGATCACGACGTTGCCGTCCCGGAACACCACGTCGACCTTGGCGAGATCGTCCAGCGTCACGTCGGGGCGGCCATCCACGATGAGGACGTCCGCGAGCTTCCCGGGCTCCAGCGTCCCGAGCTTGTCACCCATGTCGAGCAGTTCGGCGCTCGTCTTCGTGGCAACGACCAACGCCTCCGGAATCGAGTAGCCGGCCTGGACGAACGACTTGAGCTCCGTGATGTAGGCCCCGGGAAGAGCCCGGTACCAGCCGACCACCAGATCGAGGCCGATCCCGCTCTTGACGCCCGCGCGCTTGAGCCGGCGCAGCACGTCCAGGTTGGTCGAGTCGTTGAAGTAGAACCGCCGCGACGTCGAGCCGAAGTAGCCGCCGCCGTACGAGGCAAAGAGATAGGAGTAGGTGACGAGCGTCGGGTCGGCTTCGACCTTTCGCTCCGCCATCAGGCGGATCGTCTCGTCGGTGCGAGGGAGCGGGTGCTCGATCATGTCCACCCCGGCCTCGACGGCCCACTGGGTGTAGAACGTCTCGCAGTCGCAGGTCACCTTGAGGCCGAGTGCGTGGGCCTCGTCGATCGCGGCCTGCACCTCCTCCTTGCTGAAATGCGAGGCCACCTTGATCACGTCGGCGCCGCGATCGAACAGGTCGCGGACGGCGTTACGCCATTGATCGGGGCCGATGACGGTCCGAACCACCGCTTTCGGGGACGGGTGGGACCCCATGCCCTGCGCGCCGTGTCCGCTGACCGAGGTGATGAGCTGGCCGGCGGCGAACACCCGGGGCCCCGGGATTCGATTGCGGGCGACCCAGTCCTTGAGCCGAAAGGCAACGTCGCCCATCGACCCGACGTCCCGGATGCTCGTGATGCCGCTCTCGACGAAGTACCGGAGCCGCTCCACCCCGCGGAGCACCGCATCCGGCTCACTCAACGCCTCCTCCTCGGGATCCCGCGGATCCGCGTAGGTGAGATGCGTGTGCAGATCCACCAGGCCGGGCATCACCGTCTTCCCCGCGGCCTCGATCACCTTCGCCCCCGCCGGCCACCCCGCCGTTCCCGGACGGGAATCGACCGGGAGAATGCGGGTGATCCGGTTGCGCTCGATGACGAGCGTTCCCTCACGGGCGGCGGCGCCCGTCCCGTCGAAGATGCGGCCCCCGCGCACCACGATGGCGCCATCGGGCCCCTTGGGTCCGCGCGGGACCGGAATCCGGCGTGGGTCGTCGGTGGTCTCGACGTTCATCGTCGCCATGTGGGCCCGGCGATCAGCGGCCCGGGTC
>CADEGB010000653.1 GCA_902826755.1 uncultured Gemmatimonadota bacterium | reverse complement strand
CCGGGGTGGCGCTCGCGAGCGCGGCGGCCCAGCTGATGGTCGGCAAGACCCTCGAGGAGCTCGGGCTGGCGGACGACACGGTCCATCCGTACGTGGCGGTCAAGGAAGCGGTGTTCCCGTTCGGCAAGTTCCAGGGTGTCGACCTCGTCCTCGGTCCGGAAATGCGGTCGACCGGCGAGGTGATGGGGATCGCCGATTCGTTCGGGATGGCGTTTGCCAAGGCGCAGATCAGCGTCGACGGGAGCCTCCCGCTCGGCGGGGCGATCCTCGTCACCGTCAACGACGCGGACAAGCCATCCGTCATCCCGATCGCGCGGCGTTTCCACGAGATGGGGTTCCGGGTGGTCGCGACCGAGGGAACCGCCCGGTACCTCCGCTCCCGCGGCGTTCCCGCCGAGCGGGTGCTCAAGGTGCACGAGGGACGGCCCAACCCGGTCGACCTCATCGTCTCCGGCCAGGTCCAGTTGCTGATCAACACCCCGCTCGGCAAGCTGACCCAGCGGGACGATTACATCCTCCGGCGGGCGGCGCTCCAACATCGGGTGCCGTACACCACCACGATGACGGCGGCCGCCGCGGCGTGCGACGCCATCATCGCGCTCCGAAGCCGGACCGGCGAGGTCCGCCCGCTCCAGGAGTGGCATGAGATGACCCGCGCCTTCATGGCGGAGCTTCGGACGTGACCACGGCCCGGGACCCCTGGTTTGCCGCGCTGGTGCGCTCGGCGATTCACGGGGACGTCCGGGAGGGCGAGTCGCTGGCCCGCTACTCCACCTACCGGATCGGCGGACCGGCCACGGTGGTTCATCCGGCCCGCCCCGAGGACGTGGCCGAGGCGCTGAAGGTGGCCCATCGGGCCGGGGTGCCGTGGTTCGTCCTTGGGCTCGGGTCCAACGTCTTGCTCCCTGATCAGGGCCTCGATGCGTTGGTCATTCGACTCGGCAAGGGCGTCGATCGGATCGATCAGCACGAGGATCGGTGGCGGTTCGGCGCCGGATTGCCCGCGCCGCTCGCGGCCCGACGGACGGCGCAGGCGGGCTGGGCCGGCGTCCACCTCATGGTCGGCGTGCCCGGGACCGTCGGTGGCGGCGTCTACATGAATGCCGGCTGTCATGGCGGCCAGTGGTCGGACGTGGTGGAGACGGTCGTGGCGGTGGACGGCCAGGGGCAGTCTCGAGTGTTTTCCCGATCCGAGATTCCATTCCAGTATCGCCGAAGCGGGCTCGAGGGGTACGTGGTGCTCGAAACCACGGTCCGCCTTCGCGCCGGCTCGGTCGACGAGCTCGCGGCCGAGGTGACCCGGCTGTTCGAGTGGCGGCAGCAGGGCACGCCGTTCAACCAGCCTTGCTGCGGCAGTGTGTTCAAGAACCCCGAGGGGCAGGTGGCCCGGGGGCCCGACGGGCGGGAGTTGCGGACGGCGGGTCAGTTGATCGAGGGCGCCGGCCTCAAGGGGAAGCGGATCGGCGGTGCGCTGGTGTCGCCGATGCACGCCAACTACTTCGTGAATGCGGGTGACGCGAGCGCCGCCGACGTGCGCGCGCTGATCGAGCGGGCCCAGGCCGAGGTGGCGGCCCGGTTCGGCGTCACCCTCGAACCGGAGGTCAAGCTGATCGGGGTGGGCGGAACCTACCTCGGAACCTGAGGAGCGCATCGTGGCCGACTATTTCGTGCACGAATCGAGTTACGTCGACGACGGGGCCGTCGTCGGGGCCGGGACCA
>CADEGB010000652.1 GCA_902826755.1 uncultured Gemmatimonadota bacterium | reverse complement strand
AGCCCGCCGGTAGCAGAAGCGCTACCGCCAGGCTGATCAGGACCACGACTTCGAATTGGAGGCGGCGGGGGGAACCGCGCTCGGGACCGGGCATGGAGGCGGGTCTGGCCGTCAACCCGCCAGACCAGCCCGGCGCCCCGGCAAGCCGGTCATGCGATGAATCGGCGCACGGCGAGGGTGACGTTGTGGCCGCCGAACCCAAACGAGTTCGAGATCGCCACGTCGACCGACCGTTCGATCATGGTGTTCGGGACTGAGTACAGATCGCACTCGGGATCGGGCACGTCCTGGTTGATCGTCGGCGGCACCTTGCCGGTGGTGGCCACCAGCAGCGACACCGCGAACTCGAGGGCACCGGCCGCGCCGAGCAGGTGACCGGTCATCGACTTGGTCGACGCGAAAATCAGGTTCCGAGCATGATCGCCGAAGACGGCCTTCACGGCGGTCGTTTCGGCCACGTCGCCCAGGGGCGTCGAGGTGCCGTGCGCGTTGACGTACCCGACCGAGGTGGGGTCGATCCCGCCGTCGGCCAGGCAGTCCCGCATGGCGCGCTGCGCCCCCTCGCCATCGGGAGCGGGAGCGGTCATGTGATGGGCATCGCCACTCATCCCGTAGCCGACGACCTCGCCGAGGATCGTGGCGCCCCGCCGGGTGGCGTGCTCGAGGCTTTCGAGCACCACGGCCGCACTGCCGTCGCCAAGGACGAAGCCGTCCCGTTCCTTGTCGAAGGGGCGGCTGGCCTTCTCAGGCGCGTCGTTCCGGGTTGAGAGGGCCTTCATGTTCTGGAACCCGGCGATCGCGAGGCCGGTGATGGCCGCCTCCGATCCACCGGCCACCATGCACTCCGCCTTCCCCACCCGGATCAGCTCGAACGCCTCGCCGATGGCGTGGGCCGAGGAGGCGCAGGCCGAGACGGTGCAGAAATTCGGACCCTTGAGGCCATACCGAATCGACACGATGCCGGCGGCGATGTCCGGGATGAACATCGGGACGAAGAACGGGGACACCCGGTCCGGCCCCTTCTGGAGGTAGGCGAGGCACTGTTCCTCGAAGGTCATCATCCCGCCGATGCCGCTGCCGATGATGACCCCGGTCCGCTCGGGATTCGGGAACTTCCCCTCGAGACCGGCCTGGGTGATGGCCTGATGAGCCGTGGCCAGGGCCAGTTGCAGGAACAGGTCGTAGCGCCGGGCTTCCTTCCGGTCGATGTAGACCAGCGGGTCGAAGCCCTTCACCTCGCAGGCAAAGCGGACTTGGAGCTTGCTCGGGTCGAACTTGACGATTGGCGCCGCCCCGGACTTCCCCGCCAGCAGGTTGGTCCAGGTGTCTTCGACCGTCAGTCCTACCGGGGTGACCAGGCCGAGGCCGGTCACCACGACGCGGGCGGGCGTCACCTACTTGTTCCCCATCTTCTCCTGGAGATACTTCAGCGCGTCCCCGACCGTCTTGAGCTTCTCGGCTTCCTCGTCGGGAATGTCGATGTCGAATTCCTTCTCGAAGGCCATGACGAGCTCGACGGTGTCGAGGGAATCGGCGCCGAGATCCTCCATGAAGCTCGCCTCGTCGGTGAGCTTCTCCCGCTCCACACCCAACTCCTCGGCGATGATGTCCTTCACCTTCTCTACCATGTCGCTCATGAGGTCCCCTGAGTTAAATGACCATGCCCCCGTCCACCACGAGGACCTGACCGGTCACGTAGCGGGAGAGATCGGAGGCGAGGAAGAGCAC
>CADEGB010000651.1 GCA_902826755.1 uncultured Gemmatimonadota bacterium | reverse complement strand
TGGTCGCCGACGGTGTCGTTCGCGAACCTGGTGCGGATGATGGTCGACGCGGACCTGGCGCGATTGGCCGGCCGGTCATGAAAGTGCTCGTCACCGGCGCCGATGGATTCGTGGGCGCGTGGGTCGTCCGCGAGCTGCTGCGCCACGGGCATCACGTCGTGGGCGGAATCCGGATCGGCGGCACCCCGCCCCACGAACTGGCGGAGGGCGAGCGTCTCCGGGTGCAATGGGTCGATTTCGACCTGCTCTCCGCCGACTCGGTCAATGCCCTGGCGCGGCTCGGCCCCGACGGCGTCATCCACCTCGCGGCGGTGGCGTCGGGTGCCGATGCCCGACGCGACCCGGGGTACGCCTGGACGGTCAACGCCGCCGGGACGGCCCGGTTGGCCGAAGCGTTCGGAGCCGCTGGGGTCGAAGGCCGGGCGCTCCCCCGGTTGCTGGTGGTGTCGACGGGGGAGGTCTATGGCCAGGCCGAGCGCCCCTGCGTCGAGACGGACCCCGTGCTGCCATGCTCGCCATACGCGGCCAGCAAGGTGGGCGCCGAGGTAGCGGCCTGGGAGGTGTCCCGGCGGACCGGCCTCCCGGTCATCGTGGCGCGGGCGTTTCCGCACACCGGGCCCGGACAGAGCGACAAGTACGTCGTGCCCGCCCTGGCGCTCCGCCTCCGGACCGCCACACGAATCGGCGCCCCGGCCATCAACACCGGCAATCTCGAGCCGGTGCGCGACTTTCTCGACGTGCGCGACGTGGCCGCGGCGTATCGACTCCTGCTCGAACGCGGCTCCGCCGGGGAGACCTACAACGTCGCCCGCGGGGTTGGCATTTCCCTCGGCGACGTCGTCGAACGGCTGATGGCGGCCATTGGCCATCGGGTCCTGCTCGAACCGGACCCGGCATTGTCCCGACCCAACGACCTCAAATTCCTCGTCGGCAATTCGTCGAAACTCGCCCGGGACACCGGGTGGGCGCCGGCGGTGTCGTTCGACCAGACCCTCGAGGATCTGCTCGATGCCCAAGCGGACTGATCTCAAGACGATTCTTCTCATCGGCTCCGGCCCGATCGTGATCGGGCAGGGAGCGGAGTTCGACTACTCCGGGACCCAGGCGGCCCGAGCCCTCCGCGAGGAAGGCTACCGGGTGGTCCTGGTGAACTCGAATCCCGCCACCATCATGACCGACCCCGAAGTGGCGGACCGGACCTACATCGAGCCGGTCACCCCCGAGTGGGTCGAGAAGATCATCGCCAAGGAGCGGCCCGACGCGCTGCTCCCGACGATGGGTGGCCAGACCGGTCTCAACGTGGCGATGGAGTTGTACCGGACCGGAGTCCTCGAGAAATACGGCGTCGAGCTGATCGGCGCCAACGAGCGGGCCATCCGCATCGCCGAGGATCGGGACGAGTTCGCCAAGGCCATGCGGCGGATCGGGCTCGCGACCCCCGAGGGCGTCACCGTCCACACCGTCGAGGAAGGTCTCGCCGCGGTCGAACAGACCGGGTATCCGGCCATTCTCCGGCCGTCCTTCACGCTCGGTGGAACCGGGGGCGGGATCGCCTACAACCGGGAAGAGTTCGAGACCATGCTCCGGCGCGGACTGGAAGCCTCGCCGGTGACCTCGGTGCTGGTCGAGCGGAGCATCATCGGGTGGAAGGAGTACGAACTCGAGGTGATGCGCGACGGCGCCGACAACGTGGTCATCGTCTGCTCGATCGAGAACATCGATCCGATGGGCGTCC
>CADEGB010000650.1 GCA_902826755.1 uncultured Gemmatimonadota bacterium | reverse complement strand
AATCCCTTCAGCTTCCTGCACGTCGGTCGGTCAGACATCGACCTTCCGGCCGACGTCGATTCCCACGATGAACGGATCTATCTGAAGGCCCGTGACAATCTCAAGGCCTTCATGCGCGACGGGACCATGATCCAGGATCGGGATCCGTCGCTCTATCTCTACGAGCTCACGATGGACGGCCGCGCCCAGGTCGGCGTGGTCGGCTGCGTTCACATCGAGGATTACGAGCAGGACGTCATCAAGAAACACGAGCGGACGCGGAAGGACAAAGAAGACGACCGGACCCGCCACGTCCTCGTCACCAACGCAAATGCCGAACCCGTCTTTCTCACCTATGAGGGGCAGCCGTATCTCGATCGACTGGCATCGGACACGATGCGGACGACGCCCCTTTACGACTTCACCTCGCCGGATCGGGTCCGGCACCGGGTCTGGGCCGTCCGCAATGCCGAGCCGTATCTCGACGCGTTTCGTCGGATCCCGGTGGCCTACGTCGCCGATGGGCATCATCGGTCCGCCAGCGCGTGGCGCGCCGGCATGGAGCGCAAGGCCCGGAACCCCGCGCACAGCGGACTCGAGGAGTACAACTGGTTCCTCGCGGTCCTCTTTCCGGCCAGCCAGCTCCAGATTCTCCCGTACAATCGGGTGGTCAAGGACCTCAACGGCCTCGATACCGAGCAGTTCCTCGCCCGGCTTGCCGCGCTCGGGACGGTGACCAAAACCGCGTCCCCGGCGCCCGAGCGGACCGGCGTGATCGGGATCTACCTTCCGGGTCAGTGGTACCGGCTCGAAATCGGGCCCGAATCGATCAACCTGCTCGATCCGATCAAGTCCCTCGATGCCGAGCTCCTCTACGATCGGATCCTGGCCCCGATCCTCGGCATCGGCGACATCCGCTCCGACCAGCGCATCGACTTCGTCGGCGGGATTCGGGGCCGGTCGGATCTCGAGCGCCGGGTGACGTCCGGCGAGATGGCGGTGGCCTTCATGCTCCATCCGGTCCGGATCGAGCAGGTCATGGCGGTGGCTGACGGCGGCGGGATCATGCCGCCGAAGACCACCTGGTTCGAACCCAAGCTCAAGAGCGGCCTCTTCGTTCACACCCTCGACTGATTCCCAGGATGGTATGACACGGGTTCTGATCGCCGACAAGTTCGAAAAGGTCGGCGTCGATGGACTGAAGGATCTCGGTTGCGAGGTCATTCAGCGGGCCGACGTCAAGGCCGAGGAACTGCCCGCCCTCCTACGTGAAGTCGATCCCAAGATCCTCATCGTCCGGAGCAAGAAGGTGTCCGAGGACGCCCTCCGGTCGGGCCCCCGGTTGTCGCTCGTGATCCGGGCGGGCGCCGGGATCGACACCATCGACGTGGCCGCCGCGTCCCGGCTCGGCATCTTCGTCTCCAACTGCCCCGGCAAGAACTCGATTGCCGTGGCCGAATTGGTGATGGGTCTCCTGCTGGCCTGCGACCGGCGGATTCCCGATCAGACCATCGAACTCCGACGGGGTCAGTGGAGCAAGGGCGAGTACAGCAAGGCGCGGGGACTCCACGGCCGGACCCTTGGCATCGTCGGGCTCGGTCAGATTGGGCGCGAGGTAGCGCGCCGGGCCCAGGCGTTCGGGATGAAGGTGGTGGCCTGGTCGCGCCAACTGACGATCGAGGACTGCCAGGAACTCGGGATCGAATACGCCGAGACCCCGCTCGAGGTGGCCAGGCACGCCGATGCCCTCACCATCCACGTGGCGT
>CADEGB010000649.1 GCA_902826755.1 uncultured Gemmatimonadota bacterium | reverse complement strand
CCTTCGCGGTCGGCAAACAGCAGTACATCGCGATCATGGTCGGGCCGCCGAGCGGCGTGCCCGGCAACGCGGGCGCACCGATGGCGCGGTTTCACTGGGACTACAAGCTGCATCCACGCCGGCTGCTGGCCTTCACGCTGGACGGCTCGGCGCAGTTGCCACCGACGCCGTCGCCCACGATGGCGCGGCCGCTCGACGGTCCGGAAGTCGCGGTAGACCCGGCGATCGCCAAACAAGGTCAGGCGGTGTACGCGCGCTGCCGGGGCTGTCACGGCGCCGGCGCGGTCGCCGCGGGTAATGCACCCGACCTGCGGACGCTGCCGAGCGTGATCAATGCTGCCGCGTTCGCGACGGTCGTGAGAGGCGGCCTCGAGACTCGCGGCATGCCGGCGTTCGCGGAGGTCAGCGATGCCGAACTCGAGTCCCTGCGCCAGTTCATTCGTGAGCGGGCAAGGCTCGTGACGCGGCCCGACGGTGTCGCGCCACCGCCGCCCGAGGCCGAGTCCGCGCCGGCGCCCACGACGGAGACCGAACAACCCGCGGAGCCGCCGAAGCCACCGGGCTCGCTCGAGTCGGCGCCGCCGCCGCAGTGATGCCACCGCCCCGCGGTGATGGCGGCATAATGGCCGCGACATCAATCGGGAGAGTCTGCATGTCCACTGACACCACGTCGCAAGAGCTGGCGAACAAGAACATCACCCAGGTCATCTACGGGCTCTACGCGGCGGCCATTCTCGTTGGCCTCACGAACATCGTCGCGGTCGTGATGAACTACATCAAGCGCGAGGACATGGCCGGTACGATCTACGAAAGCCACTTCACCTGGCAGATCCGGACGTTCTGGTACTCGCTGCTCTGGGGAGTCATCGCCGGCCTCCTGTGCCTGGTCGTCGTCGGCTTCTTCCTGATTCCGATCGTCTTCATCTGGTACGTCTACCGGATCGTCAAAGGATGGCTGCGCCTCACCGAAGGCAAGCCGATGTACGCCTGACGGGGTCACTGATCGCGCCGGCGCGTCTCCGGGGGCCATATATATGTGTGCCCCGGACGTCTGCCGGCCCCACCAACCGTGGCGGGCGCCGGATCATCTTGTAAATCAGTCAGTTAGCGGGCCTGGGGGCCTCCGCTGTGCAGGCGCCCTCCGACGCCATGTCCGCCGCGCAACCGGGCCCCATTTCGCGTATCTTTGCGCCCCCTTTATCAGCCGCGGACGGCGGGCATGCCCGGTAAGGACAAGAGCGCTCTCATCTGCGGTTCGGTCGCCTACGACACCCTGATGACCTTTCCGGACAAGTTCCGGTCCCACATCCTCCCCGACAAGCTTCACATGCTGAACGTCGCGTTCCTCGTGCCCCAGATGCGGCGCGAGTTCGGCGGCTGCGCCGGCAACATCGCCTTCAACCTCGCGTTGCTCGGCGACCTTGGCTACCCGATGGGCGGCATTGGAGTCGATTTCGGACCGTATCGAGACTGGATGCAGAAAGTCGGCGTATCCGGAAAGTACCTGGTGACGATCCCCGATGAGCACTGCGCCCAGGCCTTCATCACCAGCGACGTCGAGAACAACCAGATCACGGCCTTTCACCCGGGCGCCATGAACCACTCGTGGAAGATCAAGGTCCCCGCGAATGACGGCATATCGATCGGTGTCGTCGCGCCGGACAGTCGGCAGGGCATGCTCGAGCACGCGGAGCAATTCAAGGCGGCGGGCAGCCCGTTCATCTACGACCCCGGCCAGGCGATGCCGCTGGG
>CADEGB010000648.1 GCA_902826755.1 uncultured Gemmatimonadota bacterium | reverse complement strand
CGCAGATCCGGGTCAGGTTGGCGGAATCGCTGCCCGGCGGGGTGGCGCAGACCCTCTGACGGCGCGTCGGCGGGGTGCGGGTGGCCGCCTACGAGAGACTCCTCTCAAATCACGCGGTGGCAAACCTGATTCGGGAGGGGAAGACTTTTCAGATTCCGTCGGTGATGCAGACCAACCGGAAGGCGGGGATGGTCACCCTCAACGACGCGCTCCTCGAGCTGGTCGAGAAGGGGAGCATCGAGCCGCGCGAGGCCTATCTCAAAGCGGTCGACAAGGGCGGCATCCTCGCCACGCTCAAGGCGCGCGGGTTCCCGACCACCTTCCTGGGCGACGGGTGACGGCGCCGCCGATCGTCGTCCTGGTCGAGCCGCAGGACCTCGTCAACATCGCCGCCACCGTCCGGATCGCCAAGAATTTCGGGATCGAGTGGGTCCGGCTGGTCAAGCCGCGGGCGTTCGACCCCTATCGGATCGAGGGCATTGCCCACAACACCGGCGACATCGTCGACCGGATCCGGATGTTCGACACCCTCGAGGCCGCGCTTTCCGACTGCGTTCACGCCGTGGCGATGACCGCTCGGGAGCGGAGCGCCAAGCGGAGTCTCCTCCGGCCCCGGGTGGCCGCGGAGTTGGTGACCGGGCTGGCGGATGAGGGGCCGGTGGCCGTGGTGTTCGGTCGAGAGGACAAGGGCCTCACGAACGACGAACTGGACCGCTGCCAAACGCTCGCCACCATCGCCACCAATCCCCACCACCGGTCGCTCAATCTGGCGCAGGCCGTGGCCATCATGGGCTACGAATGCTGGAATGCCCGGGAGGGCATCGACCAGGCCAGGAAACCACCTCGCCGCCGAGCCGTCCGGGCCCGGATGGACGATCTCGACCGGACGTTCCACGATTGGCATCGGGCGTTGTGGGCCCTCGATTTCTTCAAGAGCCGCAACGCCGAGAATGTGATGCGGTCCTTCCGGGAGATCGTCTTTCGCGGCGACCTCGACCTGCGGGAGGCCAAACTGCTTCGGGCCATGGCGCTCGAAACGGTGCACTATCTGGCCCGCCACGGGGTACTGGCGGACCTTCCGGAGTCGCTCCGGTTCCCGGCGGGAATGAAAGGGCCCAGAGAGGCGGAGCCTCCCGAAGGGGAGGCGGCCGAGTCGAATGGGGGAGGAGAGGGGTAGGGGGCAGTATTCCGAGCGTCCAGGTCCCCATTTCAGGGTACTTGAAGGCTTGTTTCCGAACCTCATCTCGATATTTTTCTCGCGGCCTTGCGCCTTGGTGCGCTTGCACTTGCGGCGCCCATCCCATGCTCGTGAAATGTTTCACATAACTCCTCACCACGTACTGGCGGATGCACACGCATGCGTAAGCTCCTGGTTGCCGGGGTCGGCGTCGCGGTGGCGCTCGGGGCGATAGCCCTAACGCTTCCCCGGCCCACTACCGCGCAGCAACAGGCGAAGGCGGCTGAGCCCGACTCGGTGGTGGCGCCGCGTCTGACCGTCGCCGACTCCGCGAGGCTCAAGGGCCCCAAGCAGCCGATCTTCTTCCGGCACGACATCCACGCCGGGCAGTACAAGATCCAATGCCAGTACTGCCACTACTCGGTTGCCAACGCGAGCGAGCCGGGCATCCCCTCGATGCAGACGTGCATGGGGTGTCACGTCATCGTGGCCGGGACCGACAGCACCCATCGGGTGGAGATCAAGAAGCTGCGGGATGCGTGGAAGGCTCGGCAGCCGGTCCAATGGGTTCGGATCCA
>CADEGB010000647.1 GCA_902826755.1 uncultured Gemmatimonadota bacterium | reverse complement strand
TCGGCAGTCCCACGCGGCCCTGACCCACGGCACCGGGCTCACGGTGGGGGTCGGTGATCGTTCGGTCGGTTCGGCCCCCGCCGACTCCGAGCATCAGGCCGACCGCATCGGGTCGGGTGTCTCCTCGCGGGCCGAGTTGGCCCATGTCGTCCGATCGCCCGTCGAGGCGCCGACCCACGTTGCGGTCAGCCGATTGCCCGCTCGGTCGGACCGTCTCGACCAGCGGCCAGACCAGACCCACCATCCTCCCAGCCTCCCCCGCGGTCCTCCCAGCGTCTGAGTCGGGTTCCTGACCGAACCCGAACACGGTCGTGCGTCTGTACCGGCGGGTTGCCGGGTTCAGACGGCCGGCTTGCCGCGTTCCGGATGCCCCGGGGCGCCGCTCGTCGGCGAACGCTCGGGAGTGAGACCGCATGCAGACTGCCTTTGTCCCGTTGTTGCTCCTGCTGGCGCAGACACCTCCGGGCGTGGCCCAGCCGCCCGCACTGACCCTGGCCGACGCGCTGGCTCGCGCCCGGCTGAGCAACGCCGAGCTGGTCGCGGCGCGGGCCGAGGGTCGGGCCGCCGCGGCCGCGGCGCGGCAAGCTGGGACGCTTCCCAACCCGAACCTGGCGCTGGGTCGCGAACGCACGAGCGGGGCGCCGGGCGGCACGGACCAGACCACGATTCAGTTGGAGCAGGCCCTCGAATTCTCGGGCGCCCGCTCGGCCGATCGGGCTGCCGCTCGGGCCCGGGCAGCGTCCGCCGAGGCCGACGTGATCCGCGTCGGTCAGCGTCTCGATGCCCGAGTTACCCGGGCCTTCGTCCGATTGGTGGCGGCGCGCCGCCGGGTGGGCCTGGCCGAGCGTCTCCGGGCCTTGACCGACTCCGCGTCGGTCATCGTCGGGAGGCGGTTCGACGCGGGCGATGCGTCCGGCCTGGACCGCCGCCGGGTCGAGTTGGACGCGACCCGTTATGCCGCGGCGGCCCTGGCGGCGCGGTTCGAAGCCGACAGCGTCGCGGCCGAACTCGGCGCGCTGGTCGGCGTCGATGACCCTTCGCGCCTGCAGCCGGTGGATTCGATTCCGTTGCCTCCCGTCGTTCCACCGCTCGACTCCCTGTTGGATCGAGTAGACCGTCGGCAGGACGTCCAGTCCCGGCGGCACCTGGTCGATGCGGCCTCGGCGGACGCCACGGCGCGGTCGCGGGAGCGCCTGCCCGTGCCGGTCGTGTCGGCCGGGTTCAAGTCGGAGTCGGCCGCGGGCTCGGCGGGGCGAGCAAACGGTTTCGTCGCGGGCCTCTCGCTGCCGCTTGCCCTCTGGGATCGTCGCGGGGCGGCACTGGCCAATCGCCAGGCGGTGGTCGATCTCGCGCGGGCGGACGCGGAGCGCGTCCGCCGCGATGCGGAGATCGAGGTGCGTCGCTTGGCGGAGGGGGTTCGTTCGCTCCTGGCCCAGCGCGCCCTGTTCGGGGCGCGGCTCGGGGCTGAGGCCGATGCGGCGCTGCAGGCCGTGGCGGTGGCCTTCGCCGAAGGCGAGCTGCCAGTGGTCCAGTGGCTCGATGCCGTTCGATCCTACCACGAAGCACGTTCGATGCTCGTCCATCTCGAAGCGGAGATCGCGACGCGCTGGGCCGATCTGGCCGCCGCGGTCGGCGGCTCCCTCGATGCGCC
This sequence comes from uncultured Gemmatimonadota bacterium, assembly GCA_902826755.1. GTDB lineage: Bacteria > Gemmatimonadota > Gemmatimonadetes > Gemmatimonadales > GWC2-71-9 > SHZU01. Next base: position 115 of record CADEGB010000647.1, on the reverse strand, counting down.
TCCAGTGGAGGGTGGAACATGATCTCCTTACGCTTGCCGGGGCGGCTGGCCCTCGCCACGACCACCATCGTTGCGGGGTGCAGCCGGTCAGCCCCCGACCTGGTGTTCGAGCTCC
>CADEGB010000646.1 GCA_902826755.1 uncultured Gemmatimonadota bacterium | reverse complement strand
GACCGGTCGCGCGCGCCCAGGTCGGCGTTACCACTCGCCCGTTCACGTGAAACCCCTGCTGGCGCCGGGATCGCGCGCTACCGAGGCGCCCGATCGCACTCTTCTCGAAGTTCACGACACGGGAGCGCCGCTCGACCCTGCCATCCGGTCTCGGGCGTTCGAACTCGCCGGGCGGATCGGCGCGTCGATCCATTTCGATGCGATGCCGGGGTGCGGCAATCAGGTGGTCGTATTGTTCGCCACATGAGACGTGGACCGAAGAATGCACCGCGCTCGGCCGGACTTCCCGTCCCCGCGCCGCCCGGCCTCTTCTTTCGCCTACATCGCGTACCGTACCCGACGCACTCGGCATCCCGGCATCGCCCGCGTCGGGATCCGCCCGAAGTAACACTCCCAGAGCCAGCCCCGATCCGAGATCTCCCGCTCGGGAAACAACCTCTGCCCGAGGATCTCCCGCGCCTTCAGCGCCTTGCCGATCAATCCCAGGGCCACCGCCGGCGGCCCGAGCCGCCGGTTCTCCGATCGCCCCTTCATGTAGTTGCGCCACACGACCCACACCGCCATCCGGTACAGCGCCGACTGACGCCGCTTCGAGAACGCGATCGTCTCCCGCTTGTGGTTCGCACTGCTGTGCCGGATCAGCAGATCCGCCAGGTTCACCGCGAACAGCGGATTGCGCGTCGTCCGCGCCGCCCGCGAGCTCGTCCGCTCGTGAACGATCGTCCGGTCCCGCAGCCGGGCGATGGCCCGGACATAGGCCGGATGCTCGTCGCTGCGGAGCACGGCCTTCGTCTTGGGCGGAATCACCCGCCGCAGCAGCGCCTCGACCCGATCCCGGGTGGCGTTGGGTTCGGGTCGCCCATGTCGCTCCTCGAGCACGGCACGCCTCGCCCGCTGCGACGGCCGCATCGTCCCACTGCGCCGCAGCTCGACGTCGTTGAAACCGTAGACGAACAGCGACGGGCCCACGACGAGGTTCAGGTCCATGGGCCAGTACTGGCTGTGCTCGAAGCTCCGGAACCCGTCGAGGACGAGAGGCTCGGTGGGCGGGGTCTTGGGGCGGAGGCGTTCGTGGAAGAGGAGGCAGTGGCGGCCCAGGCGATCGGAGAGAGTTCGGATGGTCGAGTGGGAGACCTGGTGTTCACGGGCGATCTGTCGAAGCGCCGAGCAGGCGACGAGGCGGTGGAAGACGGCCTCGAGGAGCTCGGGGCGCTTCAGCCAGTAGGTGGTGGCGAAGGTCTGTGAACTGAAATACCGGCCGCAGCGTGAACAGCGGTAGCGCTGGATGCGATGGGGTGGATGGCTTCGGAGGTAGAAGCCTTTGCGTTGAAAGCGCCAGGTGGGCGGATTCGTTCGGGAATCGCAGTGGGGGTTGGGGCAGAAGGGGGGCGGACGGAGAAATGCGTGGTTCGACATGAACCCCGACTACGCAGGGATCGTGCCGGGTGCATTCTGCGGTCCACGTCTCATGCCATGTACATGCCACCGTTCGCGGCAAAGATCTGGCCGGTCGTATACCCAGACACCCGCGGACAAGCCATCCCCACGACCGTCGCAGCAATGTCCTCCGGCTCCGCAATCTTCCCGAGCAACGTCGCCCGTTTCATCGCCGAGATCCCCTGTTCACCAATCGCCGCCAGCATCGGCGTGTTGACGGGGCCCGGCGCGATCGCGTTGACGCGCACGCGGTAGTTCGAGAATTCGCGAGCGGTCGTGCGCGTCACGGCCTCGATCGCTCCTTTCGCCGCCGTGTAATCGACCTGCCCGATGTTGCCGTTGCGGGCCGAGACGGAGG
>CADEGB010000645.1 GCA_902826755.1 uncultured Gemmatimonadota bacterium | reverse complement strand
CCAGCCCTGCCCCGGCGTCCCCTGGTAGGATGCTTGTTGCCGGACCCGTAGTTGCGAACGGAAGTCCGCTAGTGCGAAGGTCTTGGCTTGTTTGGGCGGCGCGAGCGGTTGCGGCCCTGGCCGAACCTTTCAAACAGGTCGACGGCGCGCAGTCTGGCTAGAGAGGTCGGGCGTGTCCCGACAATGCGCTGTGCCGTGGTGCTCAGGTGCGACGAGGAGGCAAACCCGAGCACGCGAGCGACGTCGCCGACGTCATAGCCGGGGTTCTTGGCGAGTTCGGCGGCGGCGAGGAGGCGCACCAAGTCTATGACCCGCTTGATGTTGGGCGCATCGGCCCCCGCAGCAAAAGCTCGACTCAGGTGCTCGCGAGTGATCCCCATGTCGGCGGCCAGGGTCTCCGTCAGCACGGGTCGACCACCGTGCGCCACCAGCGACGCCCACGCCTGCTTTCGCAGGGGCGTATCGATATGAAGGACCTCCGGGGGCTCCCGGAGGGCTGCGGCGAAGCGCCACGTGAAGGTCAGCGGCAGGAGCCGGTCGCGGAGCATGGCGTCATCCACGGATTCCACCGCCAGGTCCGCGAAATCGGAGGCGGCACAACGGGCGACGACGGACGCGTCCGTGGATCGAAGGGGCGTCAGGCCGACGAATGGAGTGCTCGGGAACTCGCGCGCGAGGTCGATGGCGCGCGGGGTCTCGTCGTTGGGGGCGCCGAGGTCGAGGAGCGCGACGTCGACGAGTTGCGCGTGGAAGGCGGCCTCGAAGTCACGTACGGTCCGAGCGAGTACCAGATGTGTCCTGCGCCGGGGGAATGCCTGACGAGCGAGGGCGCGCGCGCGGTCGCGCACTGCGAGCACCACGACGGTGATCGGGAACCGGGAATCGGGATTCGGGACTCGGTTGCGCTTCACGACGTGGTGCCCGGCGTCGCCAGCATGCCGAATGCCTTCCGCAGGACGGCGCGCGCGTTCTCGTACGCCACGAGCCCGACCGCCGAGTCAAACGATTCCCAGCGACAGGCGGTAATGCCTTCTTCTCGCTGTGGGGTGGTTGCTTCCGACTCCGTTTCGAGCAGGTAGAAGTGACAGACCTTGTGCACCAGGTGCCCGCGGAAGCGGAAGTACCAGTCGATCGTCTCGATTTCCCCAACGAGCCGCAGCGACGCGATGCCCGTTTCCTCGGCGACTTCTCGCAGCGCGGCGTCGGCGGGCGCCTCGCCGTCCTCGAGGTGTCCCTTGGGGAATCCCCAGTTGCGGTACGAGTCCCGGATGACGAGGAAGAGTGGCGCCGAGGGAGTGCGGCGCACCACGATGCCGCCCGCGGAGACTTCCTCGCGAGTTTCGGTCCTGCGTCGCTGGCCACGCGGGCGCTGGTGCCCCACCTACACTCCGGCCGCCTGGTCGGGTTCGTGGCGACCTTCCACGAACATGCGCACTTCCTTGTCCTTCGAGTTGCGGATCTCGTCGACCGAGCCCACTTGGCGCACCTTGCCCTCGTGCAGCATCGCAATGCGGGTGCCGACGCGGAAGGCGGACTTCATGTCGTGCGTGATGACGATCGACGTGACGCCGAGTCGATCGCGCATGCGCACCATGAGGTCGTCGATGACGGACGAGGTCACGGGATCGAGTCCCGTGGTGGGTTCATCGTACAGGATGTACTTGGGCCGCAGCGCGATGGCGCGCGCGAGGCCGACGCGCTTGCGCATGCCCCCCGAGAGCTCGGCGGGGAACTTGTCCTGGACGTTAGGCAGGTCGACCAGGTCGAGCACCTCGGCCACGCGGTCCCTGATCTGC
>CADEGB010000644.1 GCA_902826755.1 uncultured Gemmatimonadota bacterium | reverse complement strand
TCCCCCTGATAGGTCGACAGTCGCTCGGCCAGGCGGTGCCCGAGGATGATCGTCCCGTCGACACTGTCCCGCGTGGGACGGAACGCGAGGGCCCCCTCGCTCACCGCCTTCGGAAGCGGAGTAACCGAGGCCCGCCCGGTATCCGGATCGATCCCGAAGACGTCGACCGCGGCCGGATAGTTGGCGCTGTTGACGATGACCGACTTGACCAGCACCTCCGGGGCCGCCGCCACGACCTCGGGGTCCTTCCGAACCGAATCGAGCACCGATCGCCAATCGGTCATCTCGAGGTTGGCGCCGAACGTCAGGACGTGAATGTGGGGATTGCCCACCAGGATCTTGTCGCGCAGGTCGTTGTGGAGCCCGGTGATGATGCCGAGCACCACGATCAGCGCCGCGACCCCGATGGCCACGCCGCCGATCGCGATGCGAGTGGTGAGATTGGCAAAGCGCGACGAGCTCCGGGCCCCGAGATAGCGCCGGGCAATCCGCCGCTCGAGGCTGGTTGGCCAGCCCCAGGCCCGCGACTCGCCCGGGACCGCCGCCGGCCGGCTGGGAAGCCCGCGGAGCCCGGTCCCCGCCGTCACGACTCGCCGCCCCCTTCGGGCCGCATGGCGGGAAAGAGGATCACGTCTCGGATCGATGGTTGGTTGGTCAGGATCATCACCAACCGATCGATCCCGAGGCCAAGTCCGCCGGTCGGTGGCATCCCGTACTCGAGCGCCCGAACGTAGTCGGCGTCGTACGGCTGCGATTCGTCGTCGCCCGCCGCCCGCTGCCGCACCTGGTCCTCGAAACGGGCCCGCTGGTCGTCCGGATCATTCAACTCGCTGAAGGCGTTGGCGATCTCCTTGGTATTGACGAACAGCTCGAATCGCTCCACCACACCCGGCTTGCTCCGATGGACCTTCGCAAGGGGCGAGAGGGCCACCGGATGGTCGATCACGAACGTCGGCTGGACCAGGTGCCGCTCGACGAAGGTCTTGAACATCTCGTCGAGGAGCCGACCCCCCGCCAACGGCTCGACCGCCTCCCGCGGCTCACCCGCGGCGATCAGTCGGTCCCGCATGACGGCGTCCGAGGCTGACAGCACGTCGACCCCGGCCCGGTCCCGAACCGCCTCGACGAACGACAGCCGCGGCCACGGCGGCGTGAAGTCGATGGTCCGGCCCTCGACGTCGATGGCGTCGGCGCCCCGACAATGCCGAACCAGACCGGGAATCATCGACTCCATCATGGCCATCATGTCCGTGTAGTCGGCGTAGGCCTCGTAGAACTCGAGCATGGTGAACTCGGGATTGTGCGTCCGATCCATGCCCTCGTTCCGGAAATCGTGCCCGATCTCGTACACCCGGTCGAACCCGCCCACGATCAGCCGCTTGAGATACAGCTCGTCGGCGATCCGGAGATACAGCGGCATGTCGAGCGCGTTGTGATGGGTCACGAACGGCCGCGCCGAGGCACCGCCGTACAGCGCCTGGAGAATCGGGGTCTCCACCTCGAGGTAACCGCGATCGTCGAGGAATCGACGGATGTACTTGATCGCCTCGGCGCGGGTGACGAACACCTGGCGGACGTGCGGATGGACGGCCAGATCGGCGTACCGCTGCCGGTACCGGAACTCGGGATCCGCCACCCCGCCGAACGTCACCGTCTCGCCGGACTCGGTGACCTGGGTCTTCCCGCGCGGCAACGGCCGGAGGCTCTTCGTCAGGAACTCGAAGGCCGTGGCGCGCACGGTGACTTCGCCCGTTCGGGTCCGAAAGAGCGATCCGGTCACCCCGACGAAGTCGTCGAGATCGATCAGCCGCGCCGCCGGGTAGCCGTCGCCGAGG
>CADEGB010000643.1 GCA_902826755.1 uncultured Gemmatimonadota bacterium | reverse complement strand
CCCAGCCTGCGGAACTTGCCTCGCTTTTGGATGGGCTACGTTCCTCGCCCGCCCGGAGGCTGGTGGTGGAGCGCCTTCCCGCGGGGTCGTCGCAGGCCAGCGGCGAGTACTTCGTCGTCAGCCGCGCTGGAAGGGCCGGGCTCACGGCAACGACGGAAGATGACCTTTCCTCCTGGATCGGGTCCGGCGTGACCTTGGCAGAGCACCTTGCGGGTGTCGAGGACACGGTGGCCCGCCTGGCCGCAGCCCTTGATGCCCCGGAAGCGATTCGGGACGCACTGGCACTGGCGGCCCGTTGGCACGACGCGGGCAAGGCGGACATCAGGTTCCAGCGCCTCCTGCATGGGGGCAGCGAATACCTCGCGACAGTCGAGCCGGAGCCGCTGGCCAAGTCTCGGGCCGAGCCGAGGTCGCCCCAGGCCAGGGAGGCAGCACGCTCTCGGTCCGGGTATCCGCGAGGCGCCCGCCATGAACTGGCGTCGACCGCATTGCTGCTGTCAGCGGAGGGCGTTGGGCGGGGCGCGGTTGATCTCGACCTAGTCCTTCATCTGGTCGCGTCCCATCATGGACGATGCCGGCCGTTCGCGCCCTGGGTCTCGGATCCCACGCCGGTCGAAATCCAGGTTGCTATCGACGGCCATGCGGCCCGAGCGTCGAGCGCGCACGGTCTCGAGCGGTTCGACTCTGGTGTCCCCGCCCGGTTCTGGCGGTTGACGGAACGGTATGGCTGGTGGGGCCTTGCCTGGCTTGAGGCGGTCCTCCGTCTAGCTGACCACCGACAGAGCGCCGCGGAACAGCGGCGGAAGGAGGCCCCTTGAAATCGGTACAGCTGAACGGTCTCGACGGCGCCAATCCACTCGCATTCCTGGCCGCCCTCGGAGTCCTGATTGCACTGACGGACCAGGGAGAGGAAGTAACACTCCACTGGGCCGACGACGGCGTATGGCGTCCCGTGATAACGGGCGCCGGGGAGTTGGATCGGGTGATTGAAATACTCGACACCGACCGGATCTCCTGCCAGAACGAGCCCGCGCTCGAGCTCGCCTACGATGCCAAACGGGATCTTAAGCCGCCACCCGCCGTCTTCCGGGCCTTCCTCACCGAACTTGTGGGTCGCTGCCAGCCATCCCAGCGGCGGTCGGTCGATTGGGCACTCGCGTTCGGCAGCGATGTGATCAAGGACAACAGCGGCAATACCAAGCCGACGGCGTTGCACTTCACGGCGGGCCAGCAGCAGTTCCTCGAAATGGTCCAGGGGCTGCTCGCAGGCATCGGGACAACGGATCTGAGGGAAGCGTTGTCAGGGCCTTGGCTCCGTGCGGCCAGCCTCCCGGTGCTTGGCTGGGACGCGACCACTTCACGGGACTACGCTCTTCGAGCCCGCAACCCGTCCAGCGAAAGGAAACTGGGCGTTCCAGGTGCGGACTGGCTAGGCCTTCGGGGACTCGCTCTTCTCCCCGCGGTTCCGGTGGGGCGGCGGCTCGAGACCACCGGCTGCGGCGGCACCTGGAAAGCTGGTTGGTTTCAATGGCCGCTTTGGGTCACCCCGGTCCCGAGGTCTGTCGTCGCGTCCCTTCTCCGCCTCTCGTTTGACGACCTCGCCGCGGCCGAGCGCACGGCGCTGGGCGTCGCAGCGGTCCTCCGATCTGGAATCAGGCGCAGCGACCAAGGCGGGTATGGATCATTCGAACCGGCTGCCGTTGCATGACCGAGGGCCAAACCGGAACCGAGGCGGTCGGGGTGGGCGGATCACCGGACCTGCTGCCAGCCCGGATGGTCAATGAGTTCGCGTATTGCCCCCGGCTTGCCTATCTCGAATGGGTTCAGGGCGAATGGG
>CADEGB010000642.1 GCA_902826755.1 uncultured Gemmatimonadota bacterium | reverse complement strand
TTTGCCGGTGGGCGCCAGCGTCCAGAACAGAGTCCCGCCGCCGGGACCGGAGCCGATGATGATGACGTCGTAGTGGCGGCTCACGTGAACTCCGGCATCCCGCGCCAACTGGCGGTGCTTTCCGAACCGAACACGATCCGAGGATTGCTCAGAGCCCCACCGGGCTCCATATCGTAGGCCATCCAGGTATTCCGGTCCGGCCCGGGCTGACAGACGTAGAACGTCCCGCCTCGAGTCTTCGATCCGACCAGCAGGAAGTTGATGTCCGCGGTGCTGCGCATTGACGCCTCTCGGCAGTGACCTCGAATCAATGCAGAACGGCGGCCATCGGTTCCCCGATTGCCGCCGTCGTGACGCTCCCACTCCACCAACGCTACCGGCCGGCGGACATTCCGTTCCGTCCCGCTCCCGCTCCCGGGAATCCGAGGCGGATCCGGTAGAGGCCGGTCGATGCGGTGATGTACAGCGTCCGCCGGTCGGAGTCGCCCCATGCAAAATTGGCCACGTGCTCCGGGGTGGCGATCGTGCCAAGGTGGCGGCCGTTGGGATCGAGCACGTAGATCCCTTCCGGTCCAGCGGCAAAGACGTGCCCTTGGTCGTCGACCTTGATACCGTCCCAGGCCTCTTCGCCAGGGACCCGGTGGGTAATGTCGAAAAACACCTCGCCTGCCTCGAGAGTCCCGTCCGGCCGAACCGGGTACCGCATGATGACTTTGCGGGCCGGGTCCCAGTTCCCCACGTAGAGGAATCTTTCATCCGGCGAAAACGCGAGCCCGTTGGGACCCCTGAGATCCGCCGCCTCCAGTGTCAGGCGGCCGTCAGCCAACCGGTACACCCCCGCGTGCGGCAGCTCGCGGTTCGGGTCGTCGAACGCCTTGGGCAGGCCAAACGGTGGGTCGGTGAAATAGAGTGAGCCGTCGGCCCGGTAGACCAAGTCATTCGGGCTGTTGAGACGCTTGTTCTCGAATCGATCGGCCAGCACCGTCACCAGCCCGTTCTTTTCGATCCGCACCACCCGCCGATTCCCGTGTTGATCGATGGTCACCCGCCCCGCGGGGTCGAGAGCTAGTCCGTTCGAGCCTGGTTGCCGATACCTGCCGATGTCGGCCCCAGCGTACCCGCTCTTGGTCCGCCAGGTCGACACCTGGCCATCGGGGGTCCACCGGTAGATGGCGTTGGCGTTCGGATCACTGAAGAGCAGGAAGCCCTCTTCGGAGTTCCAGACCGGTCCTTCCACGAACTCGAACCCGCCCGCCAGCTTTTCGATTCGCGTGCCGGGTGCGACGATCGCGTCCATCTTGGGGCCATGGCGCACGACCGTGGCCTCCAGGCCCGCCGGCTGGGACGCGGTCGGATGGAAGTCGAGCGTGGCGGAGCGGATCCAGACGTAGTTGATCGGCGGGTCCGAAAGCGGACCGTTGGCGGCGAACACCGCCAGCTGCACCGTCCGCCCCGGTTGGGCGGCCCGAGTCACGACCACTCGGTTCGGCGCGTTCCATCCCTTGATCAACTGGCCGCCGGCCTGGCCGAGGACCGGCGTCAGACGGCCGCCCACCCAGACCTCGGCGTAGTCATCAACCACGACCTCGAAGACGACCGTGCTGCCGCGGGTCGACCAACCGGCGATCGAGTCCGGGATGGTGACGGTCAAGCGATACCATCCGAAGGCCAGCCGCCCGTTGGTCCGCCGACGCGTCAGCTAGCCGGGCGGAACGACCTCCCAATCCCGGTCGTCGAATTCGGCGGCACCCGCCCGTGGTTGAATGTCGAAGGTCCGGTTCGGCGGCCCCGACGGCCGGAGATCGGTCCAGACCCCGCGATGGGACACCGGAACGAC
>CADEGB010000641.1 GCA_902826755.1 uncultured Gemmatimonadota bacterium | reverse complement strand
CCTGGTCCCGGGGGATGGTGCCGTCCAGGAGATGGACGTTGCTGGAAGGGATATCGACGTGGTCGAACAGGTGCTCCGCCATGAACCGATGGTAGGAGTGGATGCTCCCTGGCTCCATCGGGTAGTACTCGTCGAGGTTGAACGTCACCACGTTACGGAAGCTGAGGCCTTCGTGGCGGTGAAGGCGGACCAGTTCCCGATAGACGCCGACCGGGGTGGACCCGGTTGCCAGGCCGAGCACCGCTGCACGCCCTGCCTCCTCGGCGCGACGAATGACGGCCGCGATCCGGGCCGCGACGGCGGTCGCGAGGGAGACATGATCGTCGAAGACGACGGCCTGGAGCTTTTCCATGGATGTCGTATTCTTTCCCCTTCGTCCGTTCCAGGCAAGGAGCCCCTCATGGCGCGCCGCGTGTACCTCGTCCTGCTGGCTTTTTTCGGCCTCGCCGTCGCCCTGCCGGCGGCTGCTCAGCGGCCTCGCAGTTTTGCCGACCTCCGCGGGTTCGACGAATGGGCGGTCGCCACCATGGCCGAATGGCATATCCCCGGCATGGCGATCGGCGTGGTCCGGGATGGCCAGGTGGTGGTGGCCAAGGGGTACGGCTTCCGCGACGTCGAGGGACGCGAGCCGGTGACGTCGCGGACCGTGATGGGGATCGGTTCGAACTCGAAGTCGTTTACCGTCGTGCTGATGGGGATGCTGGTGGACGAAAAGAAGCTCGATTGGGACACGCCGGTTCGGACCTACCTGCCCGACTTCAGGATGTGGGACGAGTTCGCCACCCGCGAGATGACGCCGAAGGACCTGGTGACCCATCGGTCCGGCCTGCCGCGGCACGACAACGTCTGGTACGGCCGCCCGTTCTCGCGGGAGGAACTCTACCAGCGCCTTCGATATCTCGAACCGACGGCGTCATTCCGAAGCCGCTATCAGTACCAGAACCTGATGTTCATGACGGCCGGATATCTCGTCGAGAAAGTCACCGGACGCGGCTGGGACGAACTGGTTCGGGATCGGATCTTCTTGCCGCTCGGGATGCTGCGCTCGAACACGACGGTGCGGGAGACTCCCGGTGCCGGTGACTTCGCCTTTCCGTACACCTGGCGGAACGACTCGTTGATCCGGCTGCCGTTTCGCAACATCGATCCGGTGGGGCCGGCGGGGTCGATCAACTCGTCGATCGACGACATGCTCAAGTACGTCCAGTTCCGGATCGATCAAGGCCAGTACGGGGGGCGGCGGCTCTTGGCCCAGACCACCGAGAAGCTGATTCAGTCGCCCCAGATGGCGACGGGCGCCTCGGTCGACCATCTCGAACTCGGCCACGCCGCGTACGGCCTCGGCCTCGGCGTGTCGACCTACCGGGGCTTCAAACTGGTGTCCCACGGCGGAGGGATCGACGGCTACATCTCGGCGATGTCCTGGCTTCCCGAGGAGCGGATCGGCATCGTGGTGCTCACCAATCTGTCGGGCAACAACCCGGTTCCGACCCTGGTGATGCGGACGTTGTACGACCGGCTGCTCGGCGCCCCGGCCGTCGATTGGGTCGCTCGGCAACGCGAGGCCGATGCCCGGGCCCGGGAGCGCCAGGAGCGGACCCGGCAGGAGCGGTTGGCTGAACGGCAAGAGGGAACCAAGCCGAGTCACGCCCCGGCCGGGTATGCCGGGACGTACGAACACCCCGGATACGGGACCCTGGTGATCGAGGCCGCCGCGGGGGTGGATCTCACCGCCACCCTGGCGCCCCACCAGGCGCGCCTGACCCACTTCCATTTCGACGTTTGGGAGATTCAGGACCCAGGTGGGGTGGTGCCGTTCTCCGGGCGGGTCCGGTTCCT
>CADEGB010000640.1 GCA_902826755.1 uncultured Gemmatimonadota bacterium | reverse complement strand
AAGGGCCCCCAAAGGTTTCCTGTTCCAGCATGACCAACCCGCCTCCCTATCGCGCCGTGCTGGTCGCCGCCCTCGTCGTACTGACCGGCTACCTCCTGACGCTCGCCCCGTCCGTCACCTTCTGGGACGCCGGCGAGTTCATCGCGTCGATGAAGATCCTCGGTATCCCACATCCGCCCGGGACGCCGCTGTTCATCATCCTCGGCCACGTCTGGGGTCACGCCATCCCGTTTGGCGAGTTCGCCTGGCGCACCAACCTGATGAGCGCGGTGTTCAGCGCCGGGGCCGCGGGCGTCTGGTTCCTGATCGTCCATGAGGTGCTCACTCGAGCGCTGCTCGGTGACGACCCCTTCGTTCGCCGGCTCCGACTCCTCGGGGCCGGCGCCGCCAGTGTCCTGGCCGCATTCGGCTTCACCAACTGGCAGAATTCGAACGAAACCGAGGTCTACGCGGTCGCTTCGTTCATCATTGCCTCGGTCAGTTGGCTCTGCCTCCGCTGGCGCGCCACCCGCAGCTCGGCGCGGAGCCCCCGGGCCCTGATCCTGGTGGCGTACCTCCTCGGCGTGTCGATCGCCAACCACCTGCTGGCCCTGCTCGCCGGTCCGGCGGTCATCGCGTTCCTCGCGGCGCATCTGCTCGCAGATCCCGCCCCGGACCCGGCGGCCCGGCGGCGGGAGTGGGCTCAGGCCGCGGTGCTCGGCGGGCTCTGGCTCCTCCTCCTCGGCGTGGGACTCGGCAACACCACGATCGCGGCCGTGGGCGGCCTCCTGTTCCTCGGCTGCGCGGCGTTCGCCGCCACCGCGGGGGCACTGCCGTTCTCTGTCCTGGCTCTGGCCGTCGCGCTGGTGGGGGTGACGCCCTATCTGTTCCTCTTCCTCCGGTCGCCCCAGAACCCGTTCATCAATGAGGCGGCCCCGGGAACCTGGGACGCGCTCCTGGCCGTCATCCGGCGCGAGCAGTACCCGCCGCGCAGCCCGTTCGACGACCCGACGATTCCCCACGGGCCCGATAATCCCGGGCGGAACCTGACCATCATCGGCCTCCAGGCCCTCAACTACATCCAGTACTTCGACTGGCAGTGGGGCAAGTCGATTTCGACCCGGATCGGCGCGCTGCCGCTCCGCATCTTCCCGACCATGCTGTTCTTCTGGCTCGGGCTGCGCGGCCTGTTCCTCCATCGCCGAGCCGATCGGAGCAGTTGGTGGCTGGTCTTCATGCTATGGGCCGCGACCGGCATCGGGCTGATGGCGTACATGAACTTCAAACCGGGGAACAGTCTCGGCTGGGATCGGTTTCCCCAGGGCGATCAGCACGAAGTCCGGGAACGGGACTACTTCTTCGTCATCAGCTTCATCGTCTGGGCGGTGTGGGCGGCCATGGCCCTGGCGGAACTGGCTCAATTGGCGGCTCGCCGATTGAGCGCGGGCTCCCGCCACCTCGCGTTTGGCGTCCTGGCGGTGGCCGTGGTGCCGGTGGTGGGGAACTACCGGGCTGCCGACCGCGCGCGGGTTCCGGACGCGACCCTGGCGGGCGACTTCGCGTACAACCTGCTCAATTCGGTTCCGCCCTACGGCATTCTCTTCACCTTCGGCGACAACGATACCTTCCCCCTGTGGTGGGCCCAGGAGGTCGCCGGGATCCGCCGTGATGTTCGGGTGGTCTGCCTGGCCCTTTCCCGAACCGACTGGTACGTCAGGCAGCTCCGGGACAATCCCGAGCGCGAACTCGATCCCGCCACGGCCGCCCCGTACTGGCGCTCGTTCCCCGTCGTCAAACCCGATTGGCCACTCCATACGATGTCCGACGAGGACATCAAAGCGGCCGTGCCCCAGATTCTTCCT
>CADEGB010000639.1 GCA_902826755.1 uncultured Gemmatimonadota bacterium | reverse complement strand
CGTCGTCACCACATCCGGCCTGGCGTCTGACATCGGGGCCCGGATCCTGGCGCGGGGCGGCAACGCCGTCGACGCCGCCGTCGCCACCGGATTTGCCCTGGCGGTAACCCATCCTTCGGCCGGCAATATCGGAGGCGGTGGGTTCATGGTCATCCGGCTGGCCGACGGGCGGGCCACCACGATCGACTACCGGGAGCGGGCCCCGCTTCGCTCCACCCCCAAGATGTACCTGGCCGCCGACGGGTCCATCGACCGGGCGCTGACCCGCGAGGGATATCTTGCCGCTGGCGTTCCCGGAACCGTCCGCGGACTGGCGCTGGCGCATCGGAAGTACGGGAGCCTGCCGTGGAAAGACCTGGTAACCCCGGCCGCCGAGCTGGCCCGAGGCGGCTTTGAGCTCTCCCCTGCCCTCGCCGAAGAGCTGAACTGGCTGGTGACGTCGACCCGGGGCAAATACGAAAGCACTACCCGGGCCTACGGCAGAACGGACGGTCGACCGTGGGCGGCGGGCGACACCCTCCGCCTCCCGGACCTGGCCCGGTCGTTGGCCGCGATTGCCGAGTCGGGGCCGGACGCCTTCTACCTCGGCTGGATTGCCGACTCGATGGCGGCCGCGATGCGGGCCAACGGCGGGATCATCTCGAAGGCTGACCTGACCGAGTATCGCGCGGTCGAGCGAGTGCCCGTCCGCGGTTCGTTCCTCGGGCACGAGATCATCGGGATGGCACCTCCGAGTTCTGGCGGAACCGCCATCGTCACCATGTTGAACATCCTGGAACGGTTCGACATCGCCAACCGGGAGCGAGCCGCACCGACCACCCTGCACCTCATGATCGAGGCTCAGCGGCGGGCGTTCCTCGACCGGGCCGAGTTTCTCGGCGACGCCGACTTCGGGGCCATCCCGGTGGCCCGGCTCACGGCCAAGGCGCACGCCCGGCGGCTGGCGGCCACGATCGACACCACCCGGGCCACTCGGAGCGTGACGCTGGCCCGGGGCCGGATCCCGGTGGTCGACGCGCCGGAGTCGGAGGAAACCACCCACTTCTCGGTCGTGGACGGCCGCGGCAACGCCGTGGCCAACACGTACACACTGGAGGCGGGGTACGGTTCGCGCGTGGTGGTGTCGGGGGCGGGATTCCTGCTCAACAACGAGATGGGCGATTTCAACAAGAAACCAGGGACCACCACCACGGGTGGCGACATCGGGACGCGGCCGAACCTGATCGGGCCCGGCAAGCGGATGCTGTCGTCGATGAGCCCGACGATCGTGACCCGGGGCGGCAAGGTGGTGCTGGTCACCGGGTCTCCCGGGGGCCGGACGATCATCAACACCGTCCATCAGATCGTTCTCAACGTCGTCGCCTTCCGGATGGACGTCCGTCAGGCCGTCGACTTCCCCCGGTTCCACTCCCAGTGGCTCCCCGACCAAGTGCTCTTCGAAGCCGACGCGATCCCCGCCGCCACGGTCGCCGCGCTCCGCGCGATGGGTCATGACGTGACGGTCCGGGGCCGGATCGGCGATGGTCACTCGATCGCCATCGACCCGGCCACTGGCGCGGTGGTCGGCGCCAACGACCGCCGATCCCCGGACTCCAAGGTGTCGCCGTGACGGTCCGGGCGGCGTCTCACGTCCTCCTGGTCGCCCCACGGGACTATCGTACCAACACGGAGACGGCCGAGTCGAACGTATTTCAGCGCGCGGTCGGCGACGCCGAATCGGTCCGCCTGGCTGAGTTGGCCGTGGATCAGCACCGGGCCCTCCGAAATCTCCTGATCGAGAACGGGGTCCGGATCACCGTGGTCCGAGCGCTGCCCACCACGCCGGACGCGCCCTTCTGCAAC
>CADEGB010000638.1 GCA_902826755.1 uncultured Gemmatimonadota bacterium | reverse complement strand
ATCTATGGTGCTGGCCGATCCGATGAAGGCCTCCGTGGCGGTGATGGTTCCCGAACCGCCGTCCTCCACGAACAGAAGAGGCGCCTGAAGGGGCGCCTCTTCGATGTTCGTGACTGTCGGGCTTCAGGCCTTGGCGGCCATTGCCTCTCGGGTGAACTGGTTGAGCCAGTTCGGGTCGGGCGCAGGCAGCGGGCCCTCGACGCGGTCGGGGTTGATTGCCCGGCGGCGAGAGACGTTCGCCCACTCGGCCGTCTTGGCGCTGACCTTGCCATCGCGGAAGAACTCCAGGAAGACCTGGTTGAACATGTCCGGCTGGTCGGTCTGGCCCTGGTGGCCGCAGTGGTTGGGGTAGAAGAACTGGATGTTCGGCGCGGCGTCTTCCTGGTTGAAGCCGTTCTCAACCGGGCTGAGGACGTCCTGCAGGCCGTACATGTAGATCATCGGGACGGTCAGCCGGGTGATCCGGTTCTTCGTCGTGTAGATCTGCGCCGTGTTGGCGTTGGTGCCGCGTGCACCGGCGAGCCGGGCGGCTTCGAGGCCTTCGGTCAGCGAGATGCCACGGGCGGCGCGCTGCAGGCGTGCGGCGTGGGTGCGCATCGCAACCAGTTCCGGCCAGATGGCGGCAGCTTCGTAGATGATGCCGGCCATGAGGTCATGCATGCTCTTCTCGGAGCCATCGAACGGGTCGCGCTTGTAGTCCGGCTTCGGCGTGAACTTGCCGTTGACCGGGTCGACGCGCTGGTCAGGGGTGACGATGTCACCGAGGCCACCGGCGATGAAGGCGACGCTGAGGACGCGCTCGGGGTAGGTGACGACGAAGTTGGTCGAAATCGCGCAGCCGCCGGAGTTGCCGCTGAGGTGGAACTGGTCGATGCAGAGGGCGTCGGCGAACATGCGGACGAACTCAACCTGAGCGTGCGGGCCCTGGTCGAGGAACTGCTCGCGGCTCGTGTCAGAAAGACCGAAGCCGGGGCGGTCGGGCGCGAATACGCGGAAGCCGTTGGCGCCCAGGAAGGGAGCCATGAACCGCCAGCCGGCGGTGCCGGAGGAGCCTTCGATGCTGCCGTGAAGCAAGATGACGGCCGGGCCGCTCTCGCCGGATGTTACATAGTGGGCGCGCGAGCCATCAGCAAGCTGCACCCAGCGGCTCAGCAAGCCGGGAATGTGAATAATGTTTTCTTCCGTCAGCCCGCGGCTTTCGGGGTCCTGGACGAGTTCCCTACCCATATCGTTAACGTCACTCCTTTTCAGTGCTTCGCAAACCTTACAGTTGTTACGGACGGTTGTCTAGGCTACGCTGCACCAGTCCCGGGGCCTCGCGGTCACCGCCTCGAAACACACTTTGTCGACCTCACCAGCGTCTTCCGAAGCGGCGGCAAGCGCCCAGTCTTCCGCCCCTCGCCCGGCGTCATATCGCCGCGCGACCGCGCTTACGATCGCCGCCGGGACCGGCCTCGCGAGTCTGTCCTTCAGCGTGTGGTGGCCGTTTATGCCGCTCTACGTCCTCGAACTGGGCGCGAAAAGCGACGCCGATGCGCTGTTCTGGGTCGCCATCGCGACGACGGCCCAGGGTGTCTCTCGCCTGGCAACCGGGCCCTTCTGGGGCATCCTCTCCGACCGCGTCGGCCGCAAGCTGATCTTCCTCCGCTCGCTGTTCATGGCGTCGGTGACCGGCATCGTGATGGCCTTCGTCACGGAGCCCTGGCAGATCGCCTTTGCCTTGATGATCCAGGGCGTGTTTTCCGGCTTCGGCCCTGCCGGCATCGCCCTTATGAGCGTCAGTGTGCCGGACCACCGCGTCAATCGAGCCCTCAGCACGATCCCCGGCTCTCAGTACCTCTCCGCTACACTCGGGCCGT
>CADEGB010000637.1 GCA_902826755.1 uncultured Gemmatimonadota bacterium | reverse complement strand
TTTTGACGACAGGTCGTCGAACATAAGCCCTGCAAACTAGCGGACTTAGGGGTTTGGAGCAAGGCCCCGGCGGGCCGGTCAGGGGGTGGCCGGCGGGGGAGCCTTCCGGGGGAGCAGATCGGGTCGATTGGCGGTCAGGTACACAAATGCCGCCACCACGACCGCGTTGTGCCGCATGTCGACCGGCTGGATCCGCTCGTAGACGTCCATGTTCGAGTGGTGGGTCCGGGAATCGTATTCAATCGGGTCCTGAATGAACTGAAACCCGGGAATCCTGAGGGCGTCGAACGCCAGGTGGTCGGTGCCCCCGGTGTTGGCCAGGGTCGTGTGGCGGACGGAAATGCTGTCCGAGTCCAGGGCCTTCATCCACTCCGCGAACACCGGCCGAACCGCCGCGTTTCCCTGGAGGTAGACCCCGCGGATGGCACCGGTCCCGTTGTCGAGGTTGTAGTAGCCCGAGATCTTGGCCTGCTCGGGGGTCATCGTCCCGGCCTGGAGGTCGCCGAAATGCGACTTGACGTACGCGCGTGAGCCGAGGAGCCCCTGCTCTTCGCCCGTCCACAGCCCGATCCGGACCGTCCGCCGCATCGGCAGCCCGCTGGCCTTGAGGATCCGCATCGCCTCCATCATCACGACCGTCCCGGCCGCGTTGTCGGTGGCGCCGGTTCCGGTGTGCCAGCTGTCGAAGTGGGCGCCGAGCATCACGACCTCGTCCTTCTTGTCGGTGCCGGGAATCTCGCCAACGATATTGAACGACTTGAGGTCGTCGGTCTGGAACCGGTTGACGACCTCCAATTCCATCTGGACCGGCACGCCCTTCTCCACCATCCGGTAGATCCGGCCATAGTGCTCCGCGCCGAGCGACACGGCGGCCACGGTGCGAGGCGCTTCCGGCGACCGGTTGCCGCCGCCGACCGGGAACACAGTCCCGCCACTCCCCCGCCCTGGTGAGAGGACGGCCAGGACGCCCTCCTCAGCCAGGAACTGCTGCAGTTGGGCCGGGCTCACCGCCTTGGCGGGATCAGCCGGGGCGGGCGGCTGCGGCCGCCGGAAACCGCCTTGGCCGGGCACCGGGGCCGGCGCGTCGGACATCTTGTTCAGCTCCTCGAGCGAGAACCGTCGGGCAGGAGGAGTGAACTGCGCCTCCAACACCGGTTCCGGCCGGGCGAGGACGAAGCGGTTCCTGAGCTTGCCCCGGTACGCGGCGAGGCTGTCGGTGTGATTGAGCCGGCTCAGATCGACGATGACGAACCCGCCTTTGACCCGGCCCTTGGTGCTCTCCGACCAGGCGTTCGGATACCCGATGACCGGGAAGGGCACTGGTTCGGTCACTTGGGCGCTGAACCGCTCGTTGACCCACCCGCGCCCGAACGGCCCCCACCACTCGTAGTCCACGTTTTCCAGTCCCCAGCCCTGCATGGCCGCGACGGCCCAGTCACCCGCCGCCTTGGTGATCGGCGACCCGGTGAGACGAGGACCGTGCACGTCGGTGAGCCAGCTCATCAGGTCCATGACCTGGCTCCGGCGGAATCCCTCATCCTTCAGCTTCTCGATGGCGCCTCGATCGACGACTTCCTGGGCCACGACCCGGACCGGGAGGGCGGCGACCGGAACGAACATCGCCGCGAGCAACGCCCGGCGAAGAGCACCATACGACATGGGGGACCGTACCTCGCGAATGGGAGTCTGATCGGCCTGGAGCCCGACGCCCAAGCATAGCACTCGGGACGGCGGACCCGAAAGCTGATCGGTCGGGGCGGCGTTACTATTGCCGGCGCCCCCCGGCCGTGAGCCATTGGCCGGGTCCCTTTGCGCCTTGCCGATAGTCCCCCGACCCGAGGTGACCGGGTGAAGGAACGCTGGA
>CADEGB010000636.1 GCA_902826755.1 uncultured Gemmatimonadota bacterium | reverse complement strand
GTCCGATCGAGCCTCCCTCGAACGCAAGGGCAGGGGATCGGCCCCGCGAGGCGGCAAGCCGGTCGACTTCGGGCTCTTCTACTTCGCGGCCGATTCCGGCGCGGCTCGTACGGGCGACGCCTACCGGTTGCTGATCGAGGGCGCCAAGTTCGCCGACACGCACGGCTTCAGCACCGTGTGGACCCCCGAGCGACATTTCCACGCCTTCGGCGGCCTGTACCCCAACCCCGCCGTCACCACCGCCGCGCTCGCCACGATCACCAAGCGGATTCATCTCCGCGCCGGGAGTGTCGTGCTTCCGCTCCACAATCCGCTCCGCGTTGCCGAAGACTGGGCCGTGATCGACCAGCTCTCGGGTGGGCGGATCGGCTTGTCGTTCGCGTCGGGCTGGCATGTCAACGACTTCGCGTTCATGCCCGACAATTACGAACGGCGCCGCGAGGTGATGCTCGAGCACATCGCCACGATTCAGAAGCTGTGGCGAGGCGAGAAGGTGTCGGTGACCAACGGAGCGGGCCAGACCATCGAGGTCGGTGTCCTTCCGCGGCCCCTCCAGGAAAATCCGCCGCTATGGATTGCCGCGGCGGGGAGTCCGGACACGTTTGCCCTGGCCGGCAGGATCGGCGCCAACATCCTCACCAACATGCTGGGGCAGGACCTCGCCGATCTCAAGCAGAAGTTCGCGGCCTACCGCGAGGCTCGGCGCGAGCATGGTCACCCCGGTGAAGGCAACATCTCGGTGATGCTGCACACCTTCGTCTGCGGCGACACCGACGAAGCGAAGCGGTTGGCGCGGAAGCCGTTCTCGGCTTATCTGGCCAGTTCCTTCGATCTGGTCAAGGTGGCGCCGAAGATGTTCCCCGCTTTCCGGCAGCCGTCCCGAGAGGCTCGGGAACACGGGTCGATCGATTCGTCGAACTTCAGCGCCGAGGACATGGCCGCTCTGCTGGACCATGCGTTCGACCGGTACTTCGACACCGCGGGTCTTTTCGGAACTCCGGAGCGCGCCCTCGAAGTCGTGGACCAGCTGGCCGAGATCGGGGCAACCGAGATGGCCTGCCTGGTCGACTTCGGGATCGACCCGGAGGCCGTACTGGCCAGCCTGCCCCACCTGCACCGGCTCCAGGAGCTCTGCCGCGAACGTGCTGGCGGCGGGAGCTCGGTTCGTCGCGACGCCGAACCGGCGCAGGAGAGCCTGGCGACCTTGATTCGGCGCCATCGGGTTACCCACTTGCAGTGCACGCCCTCGATGGCCCGGACCCTGGCCGCTGACCCCGAATCGTTGCGGAGCCTGGCCCAACTCGAGCGATTGATGCTCGGGGGCGAGGCGCTCCCGCCGGAACTGGCCACCCAAATGGCCGGCGCGGTCGCTGGGCAGGTCCTCAACATGTACGGCCCCACCGAGACGACGATCTGGTCGACGACCTCTCGGATCAAGGTCGGCGAGTCGCCCACGATCGGTCGTCCGATTGCCAACACCACGGTCCGGATTCTCGACGCCCGCGGGCGTCTGATGCCCATTGGCGTCCCGGGCGCGCTTTTCCTCGGTTGCGAAGGCGTGGCCCGCGGGTACCGGGATCGACCGGACCTGACCGCCAGGCGGTGCGTGCCGGATCCGTAGGCGCCGTCGGGACGGCTGTACCGGACGGGTGATCTGGCCCGCTACCGAGCGGACGGCGAGATCGAGTTCCTGGGCCGCCTCGATCATCAGGTCAAGATCAACGGATACCGGATCGAGCTGGGCGACATCGAAACCGCCTTGGCCAGCCATCCGATGGTCAGGCAGAGCGTGGTGGTCGCCAAGTCCTCCAACGGGGCCGGCTCGGCGCCCGCGCTGGTCGCGTATGTGGTTCCGGCTCGGTCGAAGAAGGCTGG
>CADEGB010000635.1 GCA_902826755.1 uncultured Gemmatimonadota bacterium | reverse complement strand
GTACTGGCCGCGCCTCCGGCGCGAGGTATTGCGTCAGTTCGAGGACCTCCCGGCCGAGTCGCAGCCGCGCCGTCAGCACCCGCGCCCCGAACACGCCGGTCAGCCGCTCGACCTCGGATCCGTCCTCCTCAGCGCGCTCGCCGAGTTCGAAGCCGAGCACCCCGGTGAAGAATGCGATGCTCCGATCGAGGTCGGCGACGGTCATGCCGACGTTCGTCACCGCGATGGCTCCGCCACCGACACGATTCGATGCTTGCCCAGCGGCCGGGCGCCCTGCCCCAAGCGCGGCCCCGAGCAGGATGGCCAGCACGATGGCCCATCGGGCCACCCGTCCGGGCGCTCCTCGGCGGCCGGTGGTCATCGCAGCCTCCCGATTAGATGATCACCGACCCGTAGGGCATTCGCCATGATCGTCAGCGCGGGATTGACCGCCCCGCTCGAGGGAAAGAAGCTCCCGTCGACGACGTACAGATTGTCCAGCTCGTGCGCTTTGCAGGTGACGTCGAGGGCCGACGTTCTCGGATCGTGCCCGAAACGCACCGTCCCGTTCTGATGAGCAACCCCGGCCAGGGGAATCCTCTGGCCCACGAACAGGTTCCGGCCAAACAGGCCCACGTGGCAGTCCGGCCCGTGGATCGAGCACCGTGTCGTGGCCTGCATCAGGTGCTCGAGTTTCCGGATCAGCCGGCGATGTCCTTCCTCATTGTTCGGGCGATAGCTCAGCACGATCCCACCTTGGCGGTCGAGCGTGACGCGGTTGTCGGGATCGGGGAGGTCCTCGGAGGTCAGCCAGAAGTCGAGCGAATGACGCGCCATCAGATCGAGCGTGAAACCCGGCACGATTGGCGGCGCGCCGGCGGACAGAGTGACCCCATCGGTCTTCCCGACGAACGAGATGTGCCCCATCGGATAGGGCCAGTCCGGCGCGCCAAGATAGAAGTCGTTCAGCGCCATGGTCTTCTGAAACACGGTCGGGTTGGCGCATCGAGAGACCGCGAGGAGCACCGAATTGAGATGACCCATGTAATGACGGCCGACCACCCCGGAGCCGTTGGCGAGCCCGGCCGGGTGGCGGTCATTGGCCGACCGAAGGAGCAGCACCGCCGAGTTGATCGCTCCCGCCGACAAGACGACCACGTCAGCTGACAGGATCTCCGTCTGGCCGTCCCGGGTCACCTGAACGCCAGTCGCCCGGCGGCCCGTTGGATCGGTCAGGAGCCGGTCGACACGGGTTCGGGTTTCGAGGGAGGCGTTTGGGTACGCCGCCAACGCGGGATCCACACAGATGCTTTGCGCGTCCGACTTGGCTCCCACCAGGCACGGGAAGCCATCACATGTGTTGCATCGGATGCAGGGACTCCCCGTCGGGTTCCGTTCGTCGAGCCTGATCCCGAGCGGAACCGGAAACGGCTTCAGGCCCTGGGCCGCGAGGTCCTCGGACAGTTGACGGATCCGGGGTTCATGGCTGATCGGAGGGTGGGCATAGGGCGTCGAGGCCGGCGGCTCGGTGGGATCGAGCCCGCGGGCGCCCCGAACCTGATAGAGTGCCTCCGCCTGCCCGTAGTACGGCTCCAGTTCATCATACCCGACCGGCCAGGCGGGTGAGATGCCACCGTGATGCCGCAGCTCGCCAAAGTCCTCGCGGCGAAGACGAAACAACGCGGCGCCGTAGAACTTGGTGTTCCCGCCGACGCCATAGTTGGTATGCGGGTGGAGCGGTTTGCCCTCGCCGTCGTGCCAGACCTCCTTCGTCTGGTACTTGGCCTCGACGTTGACGGCCCGCGGCTCCCAATTGTCCTTCTCACGAGGCACATAGTCACCCCGCTCAATCAACACGATACGTTTGCCGTTCGACACAAGATTCCCGAATGGAGTCCCTCCGC
>CADEGB010000634.1 GCA_902826755.1 uncultured Gemmatimonadota bacterium | reverse complement strand
GCTCAGGTCCTCGGCCACCATCTATGCCGGCATCCAGCCGAACCCGAGCCCCATCAGCAACGCCTGCCGCTTGGCCACGAACCCGGACAGATAGAACACCCGCTCGCCCCCGAACATGTGCTGGTCGCCGCCCTGTTCACTCGAGTCCTGGACTGACAACTCGACCTGTTCCTGGAGCTCGAGCAGGCTGACGCCCCGACGGTCTGCCAGCGGATGCCCCGGGGCCACGCACAGGATACAGGTGATCTCGGGAAGGGCCTCGGCCCGCAAGTAGGGATGGGCCTCGTAGTCCTTCACGATCATCAGATCCGCCGCGTCCTTCTCGAACCGGTACTGCACCCCTTTGAGGAACTCGACCTTGACCTGAATTCGGGTCGGAATCCGCTCGTCCGCCATCGTCTTGAGGGCTGCCAGCACTGGTTCGAGGGGCAGGATCCCGTCGAGAATGACCGTGAGCCGCGGCTCCCAACCCTGGACGAATTGCCGGGCCAGCGCCTCCACCTGCTCGGCCTGCGCCAGGACCCGACGGCCCTCGGCAAGCAACGCCTCGCCGGCTGGGGTCAGCCGGATCCGATACGCGCTCCGGTCGAGGAGGCTCACGCCCAGTTGGGTCTCCAGCCTACGGAGCTGGTAGCTCACGGCCGACTGGACCTTGTTCAGCCGTCGTGCCGCCGGGGCCAGGCCGCCTTCCCGGATCACCGCGTCGAGTGCTTCGAGGGCATCGAGGTCGAGTTTCACAGGTTCGTCTTTTTCGAACAAGTTGAACTAAAACATACGTCTTTTTTGGACCAGACGCGACCGTTAGCCTTGAAGACCAACCGGAGCGAAACCATGAGCCAAGCCAACCCCCTGGGTCTCCGCGGGATCGAGTTCACCGAGTTCTCGGGCCCCGCCATCGCCGATCTCGACCGCCTCTTCCTCGCGTTCGGATTCTCCAAACTCGCCCGGCACAAGAACCGGGACATCACCTATTACCGCCAGAACGACATCCACTTCCTCCTCAACGGGGAGCGAGCCGGATTTTCCGCGGAGTTCGCCCGGAAACACGGGCCGTCGATTTGCTCGATGGGGTGGCGGGTGGACGACGCCCGGTTTGCCCTCGACGAGGCGGTTCGGCGCGGCGCCAAGCCAGCCACCGATGCGGCCAAGGACCTGCCCTTCCCCGCCATCTACGGGATCGGTGGCAGCCTGATCTATCTGATCGACCGGTTCGGCTCGAAGGGCACCATCTACGACACCGAGTTCACCCCGCTGGCCAAGCCCGATGTTCGGGCCCAGAAGGGATTCCTGGCGGTCGATCACCTGACCAACAATGTCCCCGCCGGCACCATGCACGAGTGGGCCGACTTCTACAAGAACGTCTTCGGCTTCACCGAAGTCCGCTACTTCGACATCAAGGGCGCCAAGACGGGACTGACCTCGTACGCGCTCCGGTCGGCCGACGGCAGCTTCTGCATTCCGATCAACGAACCCAAGTCGGACAAGGACCAGATCGCGGAGTATCTCCGTCAGTATCAGGGCTCCGGCGTGCAGCACCTGGCGTTCACCACCGACGACATTCTCGCCTCCCTCGACGCGCTCGAAGGCACCGGCATCGAGACGCTCGACATCGACGCCGACTACTACGTCGAGGCGTTCCAGCGGGTCCCGGTCATCAAGGAAGACAAGGAGCGGATCAAGGCCCACCAGGTCCTCGTCGACGGCGACGCCTCCGGCTACCTGCTCCAGATCTTCACCAAGAACGTGATCGGCCCGATCTTCATCGAGATCATCCAGCGGGTCAACAACCTGGGCTTCGGCGAAGGCAACTTCGGCGCCCTCTTCCGCACGCTCGAGAAGGACCAGGAGCGGCGGGGCGTCCTGTAAGGAGGACACGACGATGCT
>CADEGB010000633.1 GCA_902826755.1 uncultured Gemmatimonadota bacterium | reverse complement strand
TCCCGACGGCCAGCAGCACGCAATCGGTCGGCGTGCCGTCGACCTGGAAAGCCCCGTCATGGGTGCGCGCCGGTCGGAGCGGGCGATGGAGGGTGAGTGAGTGGGAAGTCCCGCTCTGTTCCCGATCCGGGGCCACCACGGTGACGTGGCCGACTTCTCGGCAGGCGTTGGCGAGTACCCGGATACCGGGGGCCAGGATCCCGTCGTCGTTGGAAACCAGGATATTCATGGGTCGGTCAGGCCACTCCTTCATCGGTCGACGTCGCTTCCCGCCCGCGCCGACCGTCGAGGATCTCGACGATCGCCACCAGGGCGCCATCGATCTCGTCGAGCGTCTGCCGGGAGGCGGCATGCGACGCTTCCTTTTTGAGTTCGCCGGTCCGCCGGAAATGCTCGATCCGCTGCCGGGCGCCTTCGATGGTGAACTTTTCCACGTACAACAGATGCTTGACCAGGAGGATCATCTCAACCTCCCGGCTCTTGTAGACCCGGTTGCCCGACCGGTTCTTGGCCGGGCTGAGGAACCGGAACTGACTCTCCCAGTACCGCAGCACGTGCGGCTTGAGGTCCGTCAGCGCGCAGACCTCCCCAATCGAGAAGAACTCCTGCATCGGGCGCGGCCGATTCACGTCCCCTGCTCCGGTTTGAGGGTTCGTTCCATCAACTCCGCGATGGCCTGCCGCGGCGGTTTGCCCTCGAACAGCACGTCGCGCACCTTCTCCGCGATCGGCAGCTCCACGCCGTGACGGGCGGCCAGCCGGACCGCCGCTCGCGCGGCGTTGGCGCCTTCCGCCACCGTCCGGTGCCCCGACCGGTGATGCTCGAACGTCTCGCCGGCGGCGATCGCCATGCCTAACGCCCGGTTCCGGCTCAAGGCCCCGCAGGTGGTCAGGATCAGGTCACCCATGCCGGCCAGACCGGCAAAGGTCCGCGGATCGGCGCCGAGGGCCACGCCGAGTCGGCTCATCTCGGCCAGACCACGGGTGATCAACGCCGCCCGCGGATTGTTGCCGAGCCCGAGACCCTCGAGGATCCCGGCCGCGATGGCGATCACGTTCTTGAGCGCCCCGGCCAGCTCGGTGCCGACCACGTCGCGATTCGAGTAGACCCGGAAGTAGCTGGTGGCGAACAGTTGCTGGACCGCGAGCGCCGCGGCTGGGTCGGTCGACGCGGCCACCACGGCCGTCGGCTGGCCCTGATAGACCTCCTGCGCGAAACTCGGACCCGACAGCGCCACGAACGGCCGCCCCGGCAACACCTCGGCCGCCACCTCGGACATCAAGGCCAGCGTCTCGGTCTCGATCCCCTTGGTGGCGCTGGCCACCACCGCCCCCGGCCCGACCGCTCCCGCCACCGAGGCCAGCACCCCACGGACCACGTGACTGGGCGACGCCGACACAACCACCTCGGCCCCGCGAACCGCTGCCGCCGCGTCCGTGGTGGCGCGTAGCCGCGCATCGAGCGGGCACCCGGCCAGGTACAACGCGTTCTCGTGCCGCTGGTTGACGGCCTCCACCACGGCGGGTTCGTAGGCCCACAGCATCACCGGCAGCCCCTTGCGCGCCAGCAGGTCGGCCAGCGTGGTGCCCCAGCTGCCGGCCCCGAGCACCGCCACGACCGAGCCGCTCATGCCCCCCGCTCCGAACCCGCTGCCGAGCGCGCGCCGAACCGGTTCTCGGTCCCGGCACGGAGCCGCGCGATGTTCTTCCGGTGCATGACCACGATGAACAGCGCCAGCCCGGAAAACAGCAGCACGAATGGCCGAGCGCCGGGATCGAGCAGCCAGGTGGCCGGCGGGAGCACCAGCGCCGCCAGGATGCTGCCGAGCGACACGTAGCCGGTGAGCCGGACGACCACCACCCATGTGACCAAAGACACCGCCGTGGCCAGCGGGG
>CADEGB010000632.1 GCA_902826755.1 uncultured Gemmatimonadota bacterium | reverse complement strand
GAGACGTCGGCAATCCCTGGGCGGGGGCACTCCCCGAGCCGACCAGGCTGAGGCCCAGGGCAACAGCAAGCGTCGTGAACTTCGAGGACATTCGGAGCATCCTTGCAGTGGGCGACGAGCGAACGGATTGAATGAAGTGGAATATAGGGCGCCGAACCGGGGGTCCCGGATTCCCCCGGCGGTCCGATTAGCTTTTCGCAGGTCTCCATCGGGATCACCCATGGCCCGTTCACCGCGGCCCCAGGACCCCCAACTCGCCGGCTGGTACGACGACATCGATACCATCCGGAACGATGCGCGCGCCGCCCTCGCCAACCTCCAGCCGAATCAACTGGCCTGGCGACCGGCCCCCGGCAAGTGGTCGATCCTCGAGGTGCTCGACCATCTGATCGTCACCGCCCGCGAAGCCGGCCGCTACCAGCGAGCCGCCATCGACGAAGCCCGGACCGCCGGCCGCACCGGTCAGGGCCCGTTCCGTTTTGGCCCCCTCGGCGGGTGGTTCATTCGGGCCACCGGACCCAACCCCAAGCGACCCATGCCCGGCCCCGCCGTCTTTGCCCCCGGCGCCGATCTCGACCCGGCCCGAACCATCGCCGCGTTCGAGACCACCAAGGATCAGCTCCAGGCTCTCTTCGCCGCCGCCGACGGTCTCGACCTCGGCCGGATCCGCGCGCGCTCGGCCGCCACCGCCCTGATGCGCTTCAACCTCGCCACCTGGTTTGCCAGCACCGTCGGCCACGAACGCCGCCACCTCCAACAAATCGCCGGAATCCGCGCCCATGCCCAGTTCCCGAAAAGCTGATCCGCTCGAAACGATCCCCTCGATCGGTCCGAGCCTCGCCGCCGACCTCCGGCTCCTCGGCTTCCGCCAGGTGGGCGACCTCGCGACCGCAGACCCCGAGCGGATGTACCAGGAACTCTGCCGGAAGACCCGCTCCCACCAGGATCGCTGCGTCCTCTATTCGTTCCGCTGCGCCGTCTACTACGCCAGCCGGACCCGCCACCAGCCCGAGTTGCTCAAGTGGTGGAACTGGAAGGACCGCCCGCTGGCCCCGGCTGCCACGAAACCTCCGCGAGGTCGCGCCAGGGGATGATCTCGGTGGGCTGGCGTTCCTCACCCCAAAGACAACCGTATCCGGGTAGTCAGGCAGGCGTCCAGACATTCTGTCAATCACATTGACGAAATGTCAAAACGCCTCATATG
Organism: uncultured Gemmatimonadota bacterium; assembly: GCA_902826755.1. Taxonomy (GTDB): domain Bacteria; phylum Gemmatimonadota; class Gemmatimonadetes; order Gemmatimonadales; family GWC2-71-9; genus SHZU01. The sequence continues at coordinate 695 of CADEGB010000632.1, read as the reverse complement.
TTGTTGGGTTGGAATAAGTTAAGGATCAGAAATTCACGGGGTTTGAATCGGAAACCTGACATCCCCGTCACTCAACGCCACCCCCAACAGCAGCACCATCTTCGTCGCCGGCAACGCACTCGGGCAATGCGCCCACTCCGACAACGTGTGCTGATTCCCCCCGAACGCCCGCCCGATCGAGATCGACGGAATCCCCCGCACCACCCCCATGTTCGCGTCCGTCGACCCCGTCGCCTGGGTCTTCCGCTCGGCCGGCCCGATGTCGATGCCAAGGAAGTCGTGCACGTCCACCGCCGTCTGCACGATCGGATGAGACCGGGCCGGCCGCAGCATCTCCTCCGTCCCACCCGCCCGGTTCCTCTGGACGACCTCCTTCCGCCACGTCACGCCCTCCTTGGTCGCCGCCAGGTTCACCGCCTGGTCGATTTCCCGATCCAGCGAGTCGAGCAACGTCGGGTTCGGCGATCGGAGGTCCATCGTAAAGTGCAGCTCCTGCGGAATCCCGTTGAAGATCACCCCGCCGTGGACCTGCCCGATGTTCGTTACCGCGCCGTTCGGCAGGGCTGGGAACTGGAGGGCGTAGATCCGATTAATCGCGTCCGCCAGCGCCTTGACCGGCGTCGGCTTCCCCCGCGACGTGACCGTGTGCGATCCGGCCGCGGCAAAGTGGTATCGGCTCCAGTAGATGCCGAGTG
>CADEGB010000631.1 GCA_902826755.1 uncultured Gemmatimonadota bacterium | reverse complement strand
GATCTCCGAAAAGCGGGAAAGTGCCGTGCTCGAACGGGTCATCCCGAGCGGCTGGAGGACCTCCCGCTCGAGGAAGGTGCTGTACGGGAGCCCCGAGACCGCCGAGATCACCGCGCCGGCCACACTCCAGTTCTCGTTGGAGTACTCGAACGAGTGCCCCGGTGCCCGGACCAGCGGAACCCGGGAGAGGCCGCGGACCTCTCGTTCGACGGCGCCCTCGTCGGTGTCCTGACTGTAGAGCCCGCGGTCCTGACTCGGGATGCCGGAGGTGTTCTGAAGCAGCATTCGGACGGTGATTTCCGCCCCACGCCGATCGGCGGTGCGGAACCAGGGCAGGTAGCGGACCACCGGCGCGTCGAGATCGACGGCACCCCGCTCCACCAGACGCATGATGGCCACGGCGGTGAGCGATTTGGTCTGTGATCCGATCGCCACCGGCGACCTAGCCGTCATCGGTCGATTGGTGCCGGTCACCTCGACGCCATAGCCCTTCTGGAAAATGATCTCGCCATGGCGGACCACCACGGCGGAGAAGCCCGGATTCGGAATCTCGGCCAGGTGCCGCTTCAGGAACTGATCGATCGCGACCACGTTGGCCTGGGCCGCAGCCGGTCCCGGTACCACGAGCGAGGCCACGAGGCCAACCAGCAGGGCGCGGAGGCGGTGCATCGGGATGCTCATTCGACGATCAGGTGACGGGCGTTGACTTCGAGCACGCGGCGGGACGGCGCCCACGCGCTGGCGAGGCAGAAACCGAAGATCAGCGGCAGGGCCACCGCCATCCCGACGACGGAGTGCTCGAGCGGGAAGGAGACGAGCCCGACCTGCTCGAACAACCCGGAGAGTAGGACGGGCGCCGCCAGGAACCAGACGGCGATTCCAGCCACGGTGCCAATCGCCGCCTGCACGCCAACCCCGGCCACGACGGACGTCCTGAGCTGCGCGGGAGTCATCCCGGCCGTCTTGAGAATCCCGAAGATGCGCCGGTTCTCCGCGATCGTGAGCAGGGTGGTGTTGAAGATGAAGACCGAGGCGGCCAAGAGGAACACGACCGCCAGGAAGCCGTTCGTCATCCGGAGGCCGGCCATGATCGTGGCGAGCTGATCGCGGATGAAGAAGTCGCCCGGCTTCGCGTCGACGGCCTCGCCGTATTCGGCCTCGAGCGCGGCAATGAACTGGGCCGGATCCACGCCGGGCTCGAGCGCCACCGCGTATTCCGCCGGTGCCCAGAGTGGACTGGCCAGCCGGACGCCTTCGAGCCGGACCCGGAAGCCGTGGCCGGTGTTATTGATCGACTGATAGACGCCGACCACCTCGTAGGAGATCGTGGCGCCGAGCAGGTGGACGTCGACCCGATCGCCGACGTCGCGACCCAATTCCTCGGCGGAGCGGATCGCGAGACTGATTTCCCGCGGGCCGGAGGGATTCCGACCGCGGAGGTTCCGATACTGTAGTCCTTCCATATCGCCATCGATGACGGTGCCCGCCACGATCTTGGTCGAGCCGGTCGAATCGAACCGGAAGGTTCCGTCCACGCCGTCCCAGGTCGCCACCGCCCGGACCCCCTCGCGACCCGTCAGGGCCGTCATCAACGCCTCATGTCGCATGCTGAACCGGCGGCCGACCCGACTGACGCGGACGTCCGCGGCGTCGAACCCGAAGCGCGCCAGATTCTTCGTCATCCGACCAAAGGAGTAATCGAGATTGATGGCCAGCACCGCCGCCAGGGTGGCAAAGAGCACGGAGACGACCAGGAACGCGGCCCGCCGTTTCTGAAGCGCCAGATTCTTGATCGCCATGATCATCGGAACCGACAAGCGAGCCAGCCGGCGAACCGGGATGCTCGACGCCGGCGCGCCCTCGCGCGCTTCCGCGCCATAGCGAATCGCGTCGGCAGGACGGACTC
>CADEGB010000630.1 GCA_902826755.1 uncultured Gemmatimonadota bacterium | reverse complement strand
CGGTTCACCATCGAGGAACCGGCCCACGTCCCGGGTGAGTTCCGAAACCCCAGCATACCGCCCGGCGGGCTGGTCGGCCATGGCCCGATCCCGGATCCCGACCACCTGGGGTGGCGACGGACTCACCCCGCGGAGCATTTCGCGGAGCACCGCGCCAAGCGAAAAGACGTCGGCGCGCTCGTCGACCTGGCCACTCCCGCCGGCCGCCTGCTCCGGAGCCATGAACCCCGCGGTCCCGAGGACCGCGCCCGGACCCGTGGCCCCGGCCGCGAGCGGAACCGCCTCCGGGACCGGCGGCGGCTCCGCCCCGCGAACCTTGGCGACACCCCAGTCGAGCACCAGCACTTCGCCGAAGGGACCCACCATGATGTTCGCCGGCTTGAGGTCGCGATGCACCACACCGTGGGCGTGGGCAAACGCCACCGGCTCGCAGATTTTGAGGAAGATCCGAAGCCTCTCAGCCAGACTTGGCTGGGCCCGTTCGAGGTGATGGTCGAGCCGCTCACCTCGCACCAGCCGCATCACGTAGAATGGCCGGCCATCCGCCAGCTGCCCGGCATCGTGCACGGGGACGAGCCCGGGATGATCGAGGCGCCCGAGAATCCTCGCTTCCTGATCGAGCCGGGTGACCAGGGCCGGATGGGGATCGACCCCCCGCAACACCTTGACCGCGACCTCCCGATCGAGCACGCGATCCCGGGCTCGATACACGGAACCCATCCCGCCGCTTGCCACGAGTTCGCCGAACTCGTAGCGGGGGTGCTTCAAGTCGGTGGCCCGAGCCACCACCGAGAGACGATCGAGTGCCGCGTCGTCGAGCGGTGTCACACCGCGTCCACCCCGAAGAGTTCGCGGGCTTCGGCCACGAACTCCTCCTCGGTCCCGCTCACCGCTCGAAGCCGTTCCATCGCCTCCCGCCGGAACGCGCGCCGGGCCGCCGCGAGGTAGTTGGTGATCTGGGTGACGGGCACGGAAAACCGGGCGGCCAGTTCGTCGTAGGTCGGTCGGCGGTTGCCCTCCGGTGGGTCGACATCGGTGGCCAGAAAAACCGCCAGCTGGGTGTCCTTCCCGCGCCGCCGGTAGTCCGCCGATACGGCCTCGAGCGCGCCGTCGAAGAGGGCGCGGACCCACTCCCGCCGGAAGTACTGTTCGGGATCGGCGGCCGCGGCCCGATCGGCCGCGATCGTTTCCAACTCGTCCGGGTCGAGCGAGATCCTCGCCTGGCCACCACCTCGCTTGAGCCGACCCCGGGCCTTGAACGCGTTGGCCGCAAACCGGTCGAGGCAGACCCGGAGAAACGTCCGGAACCGCGCAATGGACGGGTCGAAGCTGACCAGACTGTCCCGCTCGAACGCCCGCGCAAAGAAGTCCTGGGTCAAGTCCTCGGCGTCGTCGTGGTCGAACCGGCGAGCCACCCGGAGATACTTGTACACCGGCTTCCAGTAGACCCCAACCAGCGTCTCGTACGCCGGCATCCGGACCCCCGGGTCCGCGGCTCCCAGCGCCTCGATCAGCGAGACCCGAGTGGCCGGGAAACGAGGCGGACCGGAGTCGGTCGATCCGGTCACCGGGCCCTCAGTTGAGTCTGGCGCTGAAGCGGTCGAGGAACTCGCGCTCCGCCGGGGTCAGACTGGCAATCCCGGAGGCGCTGATCTTGTCGAGAATCCGGTCCAGCTCGGTCCGGTTGACCTCATGGAGGTCGTCGCGGCGGATCTTGGCCCACCGTTCGATGGCCTTGGCCGGGCTCTCCAGCTTCGGCACCGAGGGCCGCGACGCCGTCTGCCACTCGCGCAGTGGCGCCTGCTGCCGCCGCTCCAGCCACTTGAGATAGAGGAACCCGCCCAGAAAACCACCCAGATGGGCAAAGTGCGCCACGCCGCCACCGGAACCACCCAGCCCGGAGTAG
>CADEGB010000629.1 GCA_902826755.1 uncultured Gemmatimonadota bacterium | reverse complement strand
GGTATTCGGGAGCGTCAAGCAGAGTGACGGGCACATCGTCGTCGCGAGCCCTCCGGGAGCTGGCAGCACCTTTTCCATCTTCCTGCCCGCGGCTGCTCAATCGGGCGCCGATCCGCAAGCCTCGACTCACGCCGGCGCGGGCCGGGGGCACGAGACGATCCTGGTGGTCGAGGACGAGGACAGCGTCCGACGAATCGTCCGGATCGCGCTCGAATCGTCGGGATATCGGGTCCTCGAGGCGCCCAACGGCGCCGCGGCGCTCGAACGGCTCGCCGACGCGGAGGTCACGGTCGATCTCCTGGTCAGCGACCTGGTGATGCCAGGCATCAGCGGGCGGGTCCTGGCCGATCGCGTCCGCGGCCTCCGACCCGGCCTCAAGGTCCTGTTCATCAGCGGGTACACCGACGACAGCATCATCCGGCACGGCCTGGGCGAGTCCGGCCCGCCGCTTCTGCTCAAGCCCTTTGCCCCCTCCGCCCTGGTCCGGGCCGTCCGGGATGTCCTGGACGGTCGACCGGAAAGGCCCTCGCGCCCGCTGGCCAGCCCACCCTAAGATTCGGGGTCGTTCTTCCCATCCACCCTCCGACCGGACTCGACCCCGATCGTGCCTCGCCTGTTCCGATTCCTGACGGTGGGACTCCTGGCCGCCGCCTTCGACTCCGCGGCCGCGCAGCCAGCTCCCCGAGCGACCCCCGCGATCCGCCGCCTGGTCGCCTCCTTGCCCCTCGAACGCCAAGTCGCCCAGTTGGTGATGCCTTGGCTGCTCGGCAACTATGTCGCCTACGACGGCGATGGCATGGCATTGCCCCGATACTGGGTCGACTCGCTCCAGGTCGGCGGCATCATCATTTCGATCGGGTCGCCGACGGACGTGGCGTCGAAGCTGAACTTCCTCCAGCGGCGGTCGCGGCTTCCGCTCCTGATCGCCGCGGACCTCGAAGGGGGGACGGCGTTCCGCTTTCCGGGAGCGACGTCGTTCCCGACCAACATGGGAGTCGGCGCCACGGGCCGGGTCGAGGACGCGGCCGCGTTGGGGCGGATCACCGCGGTCGAGGGCCGGGCGGTGGGCGTCCACCTCAACTTTGCCCCGGTGGCGGACATCAACAACAACCCCGCCAATCCGATCATCAACACCCGGTCGTTCGGCGCCGATCCGGCGGCGGTGGCGCGCCTCGTGACGGCGGCCGTCACCGCCACGCGACGGGCCGGGATGCTCGCCACGGTCAAGCACTTCCCCGGGCACGGCGACACCGACGTCGACTCCCACATCTCGCTCCCGATCGTCCGGGGAAACTGGAGCCAACTCGACCGCCTCGAACTGATCCCGTTCCGCGCGGCGGTCGCGGCCGGGGTCGACGTGGTGATGTCCGCCCATGTGGCGCTGCCGGCCATTCTCGGGGATTCGACCACCCCGGCCACGCTGTCGAAACGGGTCATGACGGACATCCTGCGTGACTCGCTCGGGTTTCAGGGTCTGGTGGTGACTGATGCCCTCGACATGGGTGCCCTGGTGGCCGCCTACGGCGGCGGCGAGGCCGCCGTCCGCGCGTTCGAGGCCGGCTCCGACCTGCTGCTGATGCCGGCGAATCCGCGGGAGGTGATCGCCGCGATGACCGCCGCCGTCCGCTCGGGGCGGATCTCGCGGGCCCGGCTCGAGCGATCGCTGGTCCGGGTGCTCACGATCAAGGAGCGGCTCGGCCTGTTCCGGCGGCGGACCGTTCCCCTCGACAGCGTGGCGGCGGTGGTGGGCCGCCGGGCGTTCATGGACACGGCCCGCTCGGTGGCGCGCCGGTCGCTGGTGCTCGTGAAAGACAGCGGCGACGTCGTCCGCGGCATTCGGGCCAACGGCGGCGACCTGGCCCTGGTGAGCTACGGCGATCCCGCCTGGACCACCAATCTCCCGCAGCTGTTG
>CADEGB010000628.1 GCA_902826755.1 uncultured Gemmatimonadota bacterium | reverse complement strand
TACTATCCGGCGGGGATGATCGCGGGAACCCACTCCGTCTTCCGCTACGGCAAGTACCTCGTCGTCGGCGACGAGGTTTTCCCCGGGTTTTTCGACATCAACTCTCGAGAGCGCATCAAGACCCTTGGCCGGCTTCACATCCTCGACATGACCAACGTGGAGCGGCCGGTGAAGGTGGCGGAATACTCGGTCCCGAACGCCGGATCGCACAACATGTGGGTCGAGGACGACGTGATGTACGTGGGGAACTTCGAGGCTGGGGTCCGGGCGGTCGATCTGAGTGGCGAGCTGCGGGGCGACCTCTACGCGCAGGGCCGCGAAATCGGCTCGATCTGGACCGGTGCGTCCGGCGGCTTCCGCGCCAACGTCCCGATGGCATGGGGGGCCCAGCCCCACAAGGGCCATGTGTACGCCACGGACATCAACAGCGGGGTTTGGGTGGGACGGTTGACCCCGAAGCGCCTGGTGCCCTGAGCGGCCCACCCCAGCCCAGTTCGGCTCACCCATCCCGGGATCGTTTCGGCCCGTCGGGCGGGCGCCGCGATCGCTGATTCCCGAGCTTGCCAGGAGTAGCGCCGGCCATGGCGCGTCGTTTCCCGCCAAGGAGAGGGCCCGTGCTCGACCGATCGCCTCGTGACGGGTTCGGCCCGACCGCTCCGAACTATCGGTGGGCGGCCCTACCCGCGGGCCAGCGGGCGGGCATTCTGCTGGGATGGTCGGTACTCGGCCTGATCGAGACTGGTCGCGTCATCCGGAACCCGGCGTCCATCCAGGTTCCGAGCATTCCGTGGGACTATGCGCTGGTCGGCAACTTCCCTTGGTGGTTTGCCTGGGCGGTCCTGACGCCGTTGGTGTTCCTCATTGCGGATCGCCTGCAGGTCCGGCCCGGCCGCTCGCGGTGGCGGCTCGCTTTGCATGCCCCGGGGGCCGCCGTGGTCATCGGACTCCATCTCCCGCTGGCGCTGGTGTTCTGGTTCTACACCAATCCGCTCCCCCAGGTCCGGTTGAACGGCTTCGTCGCCGCCGTGTCGAACGCGGGGGTCGGCAATCTCCTGATGGAGCTCCTGGCCTACGGGGCGACCGTGGGCCTTTTCCATGCGGTAGAGAACAGCCGCCACCTTCGATTCCGGGAGATCGACGCGGCCCGTTTGGCGGCCCGAACCGCCGAACTCGAAGCGGCCGCGACCGAGGCCCGCCTCGAAGCCCTCCGAATGGAGCTCAACCCGCATTTCCTGTTCAACGCCCTCAACGGCGTCAATGGGCTGATCCGCTCGCAGGAACTGCCCGCGGCCTCCCGGATGCTCTCGCGACTCGGCGACCTGCTCCGGGTGTCGTTGAGTCAGGATCGGGCCCAACTGGTCCCGCTCGATCGCGAAATCCTCAATCTCGAGCTGTACCTCGACATCGAGCGTCAACGATTCCGCGATCGGCTGACCGTTGACTACGCGATCGAGGCCGACGCCCGACCCCTGCTGGTGCCGGTCCTCATCCTCCAGCCGCTGGTGGAGAACGCCATCCGTCATGGCGTGGCCGCGGTTCCTGGCCCCGCCTCGATCCGGATCGAAGCTGGGATCGACCAAACTCAGGGCCGCTTGACCCTTTCCGTCGGCGATGACGGCCCCGGATTCCCGACGAGCCCCGCGCGACCGGCGGGCATCGGCTTGGCGAACACTCGCGCTCGCCTCGCTCAGTTGTATGGCGCCGAGGGGAAGCTCGTGATTGGCGGAGGTCGGGGACGAGGTGCGGTCGTTTCGATCACCATCCCACTCGAGCGGGCCAGGCCGAGCGTTACGCCGGCCGTTGGAGCGGCCTAGCCCATGGCTCCGCTCCGGACCCTGATTGTCGACGACGAGCCCCTGGCCCGCGCCGCGATTCGTAACTCACTCGGCCCTGAGGATGGCGTCGTGGTCGTCGGCGAGT
>CADEGB010000627.1 GCA_902826755.1 uncultured Gemmatimonadota bacterium | reverse complement strand
CCTCCTCAAACTCGCGGCCCAGCAGCCAGTCGACCTTCGGCAGCTGGCCCAGCCGCCGGTATTCCTGCCCGAGACGCTTTCGGTGCTTCGGGTCATGAAGGCGCTGCGGGAGGGACCGGTGCCGGTGGCACTAGCGCTCGACGAGTACGGGGGCGTCAACGGCCTGGTGACCTTCGATCGGGTGGTCGAGCACGTCTTGACGGAGTTGCCCGGGCAGCCGCACGCGGAGCCCGACATCGTCCCCCGAGAAGCGGGCGGATGGCTGGTCGATGGCGCCACCCCAATTGCCCGCCTGGTCGAGGAGCTCGCACTGCCGGTGGACGATCCGGACCAGTGGCAGGGCTACCGGACCGCCGCCGGCATGGTGCTCGCCACCCTGGGCCGCCTTCCCCGGGTGGGCGAGCACGCCGTCATCGGATCGTATCGTTTCGAGGTCGTGGACCTCGACGGCCGCCGGATCGATCGACTCCTGGTGACCCGGATCGATTGACTCGGTCCGACCGCGCCTTACCGTGCCTGGTACTGGTACGGCCCCCTCCCAAGCGTCTGATCGAAACGCAGCGTGGGTCCGATGCGCCGACCGGCCAGGTGTGGGGGGGCGATACACGCCGTGGGGTGGAAACAGTCGAAGGTGATCTCGATCCGGTCCTCCGCAACCTGGTAACTGAACGCCCGGGAGGAGGGCATCAACCGTCCGACCGGATCGTCTGCGCTGCGCACCAGGGTCAACGCCCGTTCCTCCCCCCGAGTCGAGGTCGTGAACGTCAGGAAGCTCGAGGCGAGCTGCAGATTCGGGTCGTCCGTCGGGTAGGCGGGCAACGCTCGATCTCCGATCGAGATGAGCATGTACTCCCGCGCCATCGGGCCAAGCGGGTCGGTGGCGCAGCCAGCTACGGCCAGCGAGACCAGGATGGTCAGGGAAGGGGTCGATCGCATCGGAACGCTCCGTTGCTTGGGGTGGCTACCCCAAGGCAACCGCCGTGCCGACGCTCGTCGCGCGAGAGCCGGCTTCGGGCGCGGGTTCCGACGCTTCGGCCCGCCCGCGTGTCAATTCGTCCGCGTCGGTTTCGCTCGGTCGAACGCTCGGAACGTCGATTTCGTCCCCGGACCCGCCCGGCATAGATTGTCCCGATGACCGCGCCGAAAGACCAGCCCGCCGCCGAGGAGCCCCAGCCGCTTCCGTGGCTCGAAGAGATGCCACCCCGTCAGATCGTGGCGGAACTCGATCGCTACATCGTCGGCCAGGAGGCGGCCAAGCGGGCCATTGCCATCGCGGTCCGGAACCGGTGGCGCCGAGGCCAGGCCCCGGACCAGATCCGGGATGAGATCACCCCCTCGAACATCATCCTGATCGGTCCCACGGGGGTCGGCAAGACCGAGATTGCCCGGCGGTTGGCGCGGTTGGCCGGGGCGCCGTTCGTCAAGGTGGAAGCCTCGAAGTTCACCGAGGTGGGCTACGTCGGCCGGGACGTCGAGACCATGGTGCGCGACCTCGTCGACGCCGCGGTCAACCTGGTCCGAAACGAGCGCGAGGACGAAGTCTACGACCAGGCCGAGAAGAAGGCCGACGACCGGCTCCTCGACCTGCTGCTCCCCGCCGCGCCCCCCCCCCCGGTGCCGCCGAGCGCGGCCAAACCGGCGGGAGAGTCCTCTGGCGTCTTCGTCGTCTCGCCCAGCGGGGCGGTCTCCAAGGAAGAGGCGCAGGCCGACGCCGATCGACGGGCGCGCTCCAAGGAAAAACTCCGCCAGCTCCTCGCCGACGGGAAACTCGATGATCGCGAGGTCGACATCGAGGTCCAGGCCCAGAACTTCCCGTAGATGGACAGGATGCCGTCGCCCCCGCAGGGGGTGGAGGGCACGGACTTGAACTGGGACGAGGTGCAGCAGTCAGTGAGCCCGACGCGGCAGAAGGCGTGGAGCACAAACAG
>CADEGB010000626.1 GCA_902826755.1 uncultured Gemmatimonadota bacterium | reverse complement strand
GAGCAGGGCCTGGGAGGCTCGGCTCGAGCCGAAGCCGGGGCCCTCCACGAAGCCCTGGTCGATCTCAAGGTCGGATTGAAGGAACTCACCGAAGCCCTGGGCCGCACCGAACGAGACCTGAGCGCCGAACGGGAGCAGCTCGCGGCCGCCGAACGCCGAGGCCAGCTCGCCGCCGACATCGGCGACCAGGAAACCGCCACCATCGCCCGCGAGTTTGCCGAACGACATCGGCAACGGGTCGAACTGCTGGATCGGAAACTCGGCGTCCAGCGGGACGAGTTGGCCATCGCGCAGTCCGAATACGACAGTCTGTCGGAACGGTACCGTTCCGCGCGGCAGGGCGTCCCCGGCTCGGGCCCGACCGTCTCGGCCCAACCACCAACCGACGCCGAGACCGAACTTCTCAAGGGGAAGCTCGACCGTCGGGCGGTGGAATCCGCCGTCGACGCCCAACTCGAGATGCTCAAGAAGAAACTGGGAAAAAACTGAATGACGGATTCGGATCGCGGATTTTTCGGGCATCCGGTGGGGCTGTCGACCCTCTTCTTTACCGAGATGTGGGAGCGGTTCAGCTACTACGGGATGCGGGCGATCCTGATCCTGTTCATGGTGGCACCGGTCACGGAGGGCGGGCTCGGCATGCCAGTGCCCGACGCCGGCGCCATCCAGGGCACCTACACGGCCATGGTCTACATGATGACCATGGTAGGTGGCTGGTTTGCCGACAAGCTGCTCGGACTCCGCCGGTCGGTCTTCTGGGGCGGGGTGCTGATCATGGCCGGGCATTTGAGCCTGGCGGTCCCGGGGCTGTCCACCTTCTACGGCGGCCTGGTACTCGTGGTGTTCGGGACCGGCCTTCTCAAGGGCAACGTCTCCGCCATCGTGGGCCAGCTCTACCGGGCCGACGACACCCGCCGGGATGCCGGGTTCTCGATCTACTACATGGGTGTCAATCTCGGCGGCTTTCTCGGGCCGCTGTTCTGTGGGTACTTCGGTCAGTCGGAGTCGTTTCGGAACTTCCTCGCGTCGGTCGGGCTCTCGGTCCAGTCGGGCTGGCACTTCGGGTTCGGGGCGGCCGCGGTGGGGATGTTCTTCGGTCTGATCCAGTACGTGTTAGGCAAGAGGCGGCTCCCGGCCACCGCCGAGAAACCGCTCGCGATCGCCAGCCCAGAGGACGCGGCCCGGGCCCGACGCCAACTGCTGATCGGCGCCGGGGTGGTCGTGGCCGCCGTGGCCCTGGCGGTCGTCCTGGCGCGGGCGGGCACCATCGCGATCACCCCGACCGGTTTTGCCGGCGCGGTCGATGCGTTCCTGGTGGTGCTGGTGGTGGGGTTCTTCGGCTGGTTGTTCCTGGCAGGCCAGTGGACGCCCGAGGAGCGGAAGCGGCTGGTCGTGGTGCTGTTGCTGTTCCTCGGGGCCTCCGTGTTCTGGGCCGGCTTCGAGCAGGGCGCGTCCACGCTCAATCTGTTCGCCGCCCGGAACACCGCCAACACGTTCTTCGGTTGGGCGTATCCGCCGAGCTGGCTCCAGTCGGTCAATTCGTTCTTCATCATCGTCTTCGCGCCGGTGGTGGGATTGGTGTGGATGAAGCTGGGGAGCCGGAATCCCTCGAGCCCCGCCAAGTTCTCGCTCGGGCTGTTTCTCCTGGCCGCGGCGTACGTGCTGATGATCGGGGCGTCGCTCGCGGCCGGCGGGGGCGTCAAGGTGAGCCCGATGTGGCTGATCGGCTGCTACTTCCTCCAGACGATCGGCGAACTCTGCCTCAGTCCGGTGGGGCTGTCGGCGATGTCGACGCTGGCGCCGGCCCGGGTGCAGGGTTTGATGATGGGGGTCTGGTTCCTGGCCTCGTCGGTGGGGAACAAGGTGGCGGGTCGGGTTGGAGGGCTTTACGAGTCGTATTCGCTCCCGACGATCTTCGGCGCCAACGCCG
>CADEGB010000625.1 GCA_902826755.1 uncultured Gemmatimonadota bacterium | reverse complement strand
GTGCCGGCCACTCGAGCCGGGCCGGGGGGTGCTGCGGCAGCCGCGGCCGTAAGGAATCGAGCATCCGCGGCGTGGCGGCGGGATCATACCGGTTCAGGGTGACGAACAACTGCCCGACCGTGGGGTCTTCCTCGCTCGGGAAGACGTTGTAATAGACCATCGGGTTGTCCCGCCCGACGTTGCTGAACACGTGGCGGACCTCCGGCCGCGCCGCCACCACTCGCTCCACGAACCGGACCGCGCTGTCCGTGGCCGCGAGCGAACTGCCCACCGGCAACCGGACGTCGATCCGGAACTGCGGCGTCTCCGCTTTCGGAAACAGCGAGAAGCCGACCACCGGCACCAGCGCGATCACGCCTACCACCAGCACGCCCGCCCCCACCAGCGTCGCGCGCGGCCGCGCCAGGACCCACTCGAGCAGCGGCGCGTAGGTCCGCTCGATCCCGCCCATGACGAACCGGAGGAATCGATTGCCACCGTGAGCCTCTGTTCGGGGCAGGAGGACCGACGCGAGCCACGGGATGACCGTAAAGGCCACGATCATCGACGCGCCCACCGTCACCATCACCGCCAGCGGCAGCGACCGGATGTACCGGCCCGACAGCCCCGGCAGCATCAGGAGCGGCAGGAAGGCAAAGATCAACACCGCGGTGGCGCCGATGACCGCCTTGGCGATCTGCCTCGTCCCGGCAATGGCCGCCTCGACCCGTCCCATCCCGTCCCGCAGCATCCGGGCGATGTTCTCGACCACCACGATCGAGTCGTCCACCAGGAGGCCGAGGGCAATGACGAATCCGACGATCGAGAGCTGGTTCAACGACTGCCCGAAGGCGTTGAGCATCGCGATTCCCAGCGCCAGCGACAGGGGAATCGCCACCATCACCACCCCGGCCGCGCGAATGCCTAACGGAAGCAGGGTGATCAGCACGAGCCCGATGGCGATGGCGAAGTCGGCGCCCAGCCGGGCCAGCCGCTCGGTGACGTTGACGGACTGGTCGAACCCGCGGACCAGCGTCACCTCCCCGGGCAGGTCCCGCTCGTACCGATCCAGCACCTCCCAGACCGCGTTTCGTACCGTGGCGATGTTCCACCCGGCCTGCTGGGTGGCCGTCACGAAGACCGCCCGCTTCCCGTCGTGCCGCGCCAGGTAGGTGGGGTCGGCGGAGGCCCACTCGACCCGGGCCAGGTCGCCGACTCGGACCACCGCATCGCGGGAACCGGTCACCACCGTGGCGGCCACGTCCTCGGGCGAGTCGTAGGACCCGCTGGTGCGAACCGAAAATTGTCGGGTGCCCACCGCCACCGCGCCCCCCGGAATGTCGGCGCTCTCGCCACCGATGGCCGTCAGCACGGCCCCGGCCGGAATGCCGAACTGCGCCAGCCGGCCGAGGTCCAGGGACACCCGCACCTGCCGCTCGGCCTCGCCCCACCGGTCCGCGTCGCGGATCCCGGCCACTTCCTCGATTCGATCCTCGAGATCCTCGGCCAGTCGATCGAGCCGATCGTCCGAGGCCGTTTCCGACACCAGCGCCAGTTGGAGAATGTTGACATCGAGCGAGGTGACCCGGCGAACCTCGAGCAGCGCGAGCTGGTCCGGCAGGTCGCCCCGAACCGCGTCGACCTCGCGCTGGACCTCGCCGTACTTCTGCTCCGCGTCGACCTGCACCAGGAATTCGACGCTGATCACCGCCACATCACCGCTGATCCTGGTCTCGATCGTCTTGAGCTGCTCCAGCTCGCCGATCCGTTCCTCGATCGGCCGGGCCACCAACCGTTCGAGGTCGACTGGCGTGGCCCCCGGCAACGCCGCCACCACGTTCACGATCGGAATCGGGAAACTGGGATCCTCCTGACGCGGAATGGCTTGCCACGCCGTGACGCCGAGGCTGGCCATCAGGAGAAAGAGCAGGGCGGTGACGGCGGGCCGCCGG
>CADEGB010000624.1 GCA_902826755.1 uncultured Gemmatimonadota bacterium | reverse complement strand
AGTTTTCCGGATCGTCCACGCTGGAAAACTTTCCCGCATCGAGGGCCGTGCCGACCAGGATGGCCACGATCGACTTCCCGACCGACTGGGAAACGAACCGCGACTTCTGGGTGGCGCCGTGGAAGTAGCGCTCCAACACCACCGTGTCCTGATGGAGTACCAGGAACCCCGTCACCCGATTCCGGGTGAAGTACTCCTCCAGCCCGACCGGACGCCCGCCCACGGGGTACGTGGCCGCCACAGCGCGTTCCCGCCGGGCCAGTCGGAACGCGGGCCCGCCGCGCTTGACCGGCGCCAAACGGAAGCCGAGCCGATCGATATGGTGGAAGTAGTAGGCGTTATGGGGCGCAGTCATGTAGCTGTAGTCGTCGACCAGGAGGCCGGCGGGCCGCATCCGCGCCAGATCGATCCGACCGGCGGGTTGAGCGCCGAAAGCGCTCGGAGCGAAGCACCCGGCCCCGATGGCAAACACCGCCGCGGCCTGGCGGAACCACCCGACGAGGGGTCTCATGCGAGCTTCACGTATTCGAAATCACCAGGCTTGTTGTCGATGCCCACCCGCGGAGAAGCGATCCAACCCGCGTATTTGCCAGGTTGCCGCTCGGGGGTCGCCGCCATCAGTCCCTCGATGTAGGCCTGATCGTCGCCGTTGGGAAGCATCTCATCGCGCCGGGTGGTCCAGGTCTCGGCGGTCAGCGGACTGCCATGAATGTCGTAGATCGAGTTCTTGAACTCGCCGATCTTCCGATGAAATGCGACGTGGGGAAGTCGGATCTGGAAGTCGATCCCGGCCGAAGTGATGACCCGATTCCAGCGGTCGATCCCCTTCTGGCAGTCCTTCACGTAATCGTCCCGGAGCCGCATGTTGAGCGCCGAGAGCGCCGGCACGTCCATGGCCTGAATGACCCCGTCGACGGGTCGGAGCACCGGATAGGTCTGACCCTCGAGACGGTGATCGTCCTCGAGCCGGTCCTCGTGATAGCGGCCCTTGAGCCCAGCGTGGAAGGCATTGGCGGCGTTGGTCGACACCTCCGAGCCGAAGAGGTCGAGCGTCAGCGAAAAGTGGAGATTGGCCTTCTTCTGGATCGTCGGCAAATCGATGACGCCGAGGGCCCGGATCCGCGCGATGTCGTAGGGGTCCTCGATCCCGGCGGACCGCATGGCTTCGCAGGTCCGCTGGATGATCCGCCCGACCCCGGTCTCGCCCACGAACATGTGGTGGGCTTCCTCGGTCAGCATGAAGCGGCAGGTGCGCGACAGCGGGTCGAAGCCCGACTGGGCCAGGGCCTCGAGCTGCATCTTCCCGTCGCGGTCGGTGAAGAACGTGAACATGAAGAACGAGAGCCAGTCGGGCGTATGCTCGTTGAAAGCACCCAGCATCCTCGGCGTGTCCGCGTCGCCCGAGCGGCGGCGGAGCAGCTCCTCGGCTTCCTCGCGGCCATCCGCCCCGAAGTACTTCTGGAGGAGGTAGACCATGGCCCACAGGTGACGGCCCTCCTCGACATTGACCTGGAAGAGGTTCCGCATGTCGTACAGGGAGGGGGCCGTAGTGCCGAGATGCCGCTGCTGCTCGACCGACGCGGGCTCGGTGTCGCCCTGGATCACGATCAGCCGGCGGAGCATCGCCCGATGCTCGCCGGGAACCTCCTGCCAGGCGGCCTCTCCCTTACTGGTCCCGAACGGCACGGTCCGGCCCTCGACCTGGGGCGCGAGCAGGATGCCCCACTTGTACTCGGGCATCCGGACGTAGTCGAACTTGGCCCACCCGTTTGCCCCGACCCCGACCGCGGTCCGGAGGTAGACCAGCGACTCCTGGAAGCCCACCGGTCCCATGTCCATCCACCAGTCGATATACCCCGGATGCCACTTCTCGAGGGCCTTCTTGACCCGCTCGTCCTGGTTGAGGCCAACGTTGTTGTGAATCAACCCGC
>CADEGB010000623.1 GCA_902826755.1 uncultured Gemmatimonadota bacterium | reverse complement strand
GGGCGGTGGAGCACGTGGCTCCGCCGCACCGTTTGCCATTGGTGCCGCCAAAGGCTTGTAGAACCCCACCCCGCCGGGCGAAAATTCCGCGGTGAGAACCCTCGACCTCGTCGTCATCGCGGCGTACTTCCTCTTCACCATCGGGATCGGTCTCTGGGTCACCCGGAACCAACGGACGGTCGGGGACTATTTCCTCGGGTCGCGGGACCTGCCCACCTGGACGGTCCTGCTGTCGATCGTGGCCACCGAGACCAGCGCGCTGACGGTCATTTCGGT
This sequence comes from uncultured Gemmatimonadota bacterium, assembly GCA_902826755.1. Classification (GTDB taxonomy): domain Bacteria; phylum Gemmatimonadota; class Gemmatimonadetes; order Gemmatimonadales; family GWC2-71-9; genus SHZU01. The sequence continues at coordinate 1,669 of CADEGB010000623.1, read as the reverse complement.
CCCGGGCATCGGCGCCCGTGGCGACCTGACCTTCCTGCAACTGCCGTTCGGGTACCTCGTCGGCCGGCTCCTGGTGGCCTGGTGGCTCCTCCCAGGCTACTTCGAGGGAACCCAGGAAACCGCCTATTCCCGGCTCGAGACCCGGTTCGGGCCGGGCACCCGGCGGACGCTGTCCGCGGCGTTCCTGGTGACCCGGTTTCTCGGTGACGGGGTCCGGATCTATGCCGGGGCCATCCCGCTGGCCTTGGTGACCGGCTGGTCGATCCCGGCCTCGATCATTGCCATGGGCGGCGTCACGGTGCTCTACACCTACTTTGGCGGGCTCAAGGCCGTGGTCTGGGCCGACGTGTTGCAGCTCGCCATCTACCTGATCGGCGGGGCCATCGCGCTCGGGATTGCCTGGAACCTGGCGGGCGGCATGACCGCGGCCTTGAGCCAGGCGGCGGCGGCCGGCAAACTCCGGTTCATCGATGCCCGATTCGACCTGACCGCCACCTACACCCTGGTCGGCGGGCTGATTGGTGGCGCGATGCTCTCGGCCGCCTCGCATGGAACCGACCATCTGATCGTCCAGCGACTGCTTGCCACCCGGTCGTTAGGCGATGCCCGTCGCGCCCTGGTGGGATCCGGCGTGGTGGTCATTTTCCAGTTCGTGCTGTTCCTGCTGGCCGGCTCGGCCATCTGGGCGGCCGGCCGGGCCCCGGCCGACCTGCCGGCCGATCAGATCTTTCCTCGCTTCATCGCCGAATCGCTCCCGACCGGGGTGGCCGGTCTGGTCATCGCCGGGATCCTGGCGGCGGCGATGAGCACCATCTCGAGCTCGATCAATGCCTTGGCCTCCGCCGTGACCCACGACTTCTACGTCCCGGCCACGGGCCGCACCGACCCCGCCCATCTGATGCGGGTCGGACGCGCCGTCTCGGCGGCCTGGGGAGCGGCCCTGATTCTGGCGGCGCTGGGCTTCCATCGCTACGCTACCGGCGGCGACACCCCCGTGGTGGTCCTGGCCCTCTCGATCGCATCGGTCACCTACGGCGCGCTTCTCGGCACGTACTTGCTGGCCGGCGTTACGGGAGTCCGAGGACCGCACGTCGTGACCGGGGCCGCTGTGGCCATGGCGGTCATGCTGATCGTGGTTTTCGCCGGCCGCCTCGCGCCGACCATCCCTGCCCTGGCCCCGGTCGGCCGGCTGGCCTGGCCCTGGTACGTTCCCCTCGGCACTTCGCTGTGCCTCCTGGTTGGTTGGCTCGGATCCCGGCTTCGGCCCGGCGTCGGCTCCGTTTCTTCGAGGACTCCATGATCACCATCACCGCCGACGTGGGCGGCAGCAAGACCACGGTTGCGATCACCAAGGACGGCGAGCGGATGATCCTGGTCCGCGGGCCCGGCGCCGGGGTCAGACCCGGGCGGGCGCTGACCTCCGCCACCGCCATTGCCGATCAGATTCGCAGCGCCATGGCGCAGGCCAATCTGCTCAAGGCGGACGCCATCATCGTCGGCGCCGCCGGAGCGGGCCGAACGCCAGATGCGGAGGAGATCCGGGTCTCGTTGGCCCGGGAGCGGATCGCCAGCAAAGTGATCGTGGTGAGCGACGTGATGCTGGCGTTCGCCGCGCTCGGCGTCGACGTCGGGGTGGTGTTGGTCGCCGGGACCGGGAGCGTGGCGGTCG
>CADEGB010000622.1 GCA_902826755.1 uncultured Gemmatimonadota bacterium | reverse complement strand
GTGTGCACGCGGGCGCATACATCCTGAAGCCGATTGAGGCGGCGCGGTTGGAGGAGACCATGACGCGGGTCCGGGCGGCGCGGTTCCGTCCGGCGGCGGACCCGGATTTCCTGCTTTCGCTGGTTGGTCGTCTGGCCAATCGGGGCCCGGACGACCCGAGCCCCCGCCACGCCGACCGCCTGCTGATCCGGAAGGAAGGCCGCCAGCTGTTCGTCCCGGTGGTGGAGATCGAATCGATCGAGTCCGCCCGCAACTATGTCCGCGTCGCCACGATCCGAGGTGAGCGGCACCTGGTCCGGTCCACCCTGGGGCAGATCGAAAGCTCGCTCGATCCGAGCCGATTCATCCGGGTCCACCGGACCACGATCGTCAACGCGGCCAGGATCAAGCACCTGGAACCCTGGTTCTCGGGGGACATGATCATCGTGATGGAGTCGGGTGCCAAGTTGAAGCTCAGTCGGGTGTATCGGGCGGCTTTCTATGCGGCGCTCGGTACGCCCGGCTGACCGTCCACCGCTACGCCAGCCAAGTGGTCCGCTCCGCGGCGCCCGCCCTGGGCTTCGCGTCGGGTACGCTCTCCGGCTCGCCGATCGAAATCACGCCCAGCACCCGTTCGCCGGCGGCCACGCCCCAAGCCTCGGTGACCGTGGCATCCCCGAAGACCGCCCCTGACCGCACGTGGGTCCCCAGTCCAACTTCCGGCGCGGCGAGCAGAATGTTCTGGGCCGCCATCCAACAGGCGGCGTAGTCCTCCTCGCGAATCTCCAAGTTGTCGGCCAGCTTCTGGACCACCGCGATCATCAGGGGGCCGCCGACGGCGTCGGCCAGGGCGCGGTCGCGCACCGTTTGCGCGCTGGCCGGGTCCTCGACCTTGCGGGATTTTCGGACCCCGATCGCGCGGCCGTATGCCGCCCGCGCCTCCGGCCCGAGCACCACGAAGCGCCAGGGCGCTGTCATCCGGTTGTTGGGCGCCAGCACCGCGAGCTCGAGGAGCAATTCGATCTTCTCGCGGGGAACCGGGGCGGCGGTGAATTTCTTGATGGATCGGCGGGCGCGAATGGCTTCGATGGCGGTCATTTGGTTCTTTGGTGTCGGGTGGCGGGAGACGGGGTCCGCGGGACATCCTGTGGCACCGAAAGGTAGCGGCTCCGACGGCTGGAGACCCTGGGGACCCGAACGCGACGGCGCCGTCGAGGCGGATTCGGCCCTCGACGGCGCTGTTCGGCAGGTCCTTCGGCTTGCCTTACTCAGCCAGCCACATCACCACACCCCACAGGCGCCAGCGCACTTGCCCCACGGTCGACTGGCCGCAGTCCCCACCGAGCCTGGCGCTGATCCGGGCATCGAACCGGATCCGGAGGGTGTCGCCCACTCGGAGTTGGTTGGTGGCAATCGGCAACTCGGGCGTCACGTCGACCGACCGGCTCTGGATCGGGCTCGTGGCCCCCTCCGTGTGGGTGGCGGTGCCCAGGGTGGTGGGGCCGACGGACAGGCGCACGTCCTGGCCCGCTCCCAGGATACCTCGGCCGGTAAACGTGTATTCGGAGACGGGGCGCACATAGACCCTGCCGCCAGCCGTCCGGTTCTGCTCGAGCCGAGCCATGATCCCGGCCGTCACCGGAAGCCGCAGCACCGGCTGGCTCGCCAGGGAATCGGTGCAGGTTGCCGGCGTGGAGCCGTTGACCGTGACGGCGATGTTGGTGGCCCCCGTCTCCGGGGTAAAGCCGTACCCACGGAGCGAGCCGACGACCGTATCTGGCGTGGCGGGAGTGACCGTATCTCGGGGCGTGGGTTCGAGGATGTTGGCCGGAGAGGGGCCGGGGGAGGAACAGGCGGTCGAAAGCCCGAGCGCCAGGGCGGCCAGAACGGAACAGGATCGGATCAAGAGTCCCTCCCAGGGGGCGGTCGCGGGGTGTCAGACGACATGGCGACGGCGGCGGGACGGA
>CADEGB010000621.1 GCA_902826755.1 uncultured Gemmatimonadota bacterium | reverse complement strand
CCGGATCGTCTTGCGCCACGATGAAGAGCTTGGCGCCCCGCATCGACTCCGGCAACCGAACCGGCATGTGAGCCAACAACACCAATCGGTCGATCGTCCCGACCGCCGAATCCGCCGACGCCCGCGCCACTCCCGCGCCGCCGAGGCTGGCGCCGACCAGCGAGATGTCCGTGGCTCCGGTCCGCCGGAGGTATCCCACGGCTGCGAGGACGTCCTTGGCCAGACACGCCTCGTCATAGAGACACGGCGTCTCGCGACCGGCCCGGGTCTCGACGGCGGCCCGGAAGTCGATGGCCACGACCCGAAGCCCGGCGGCGGCCAGCTCGGTGGCTTGCGCCCGCCAACTGGCGCGATCGAACCGGCCGCCGTGGGCCAGGACTACGCCCCGCGGCCCCGCGCCGTAGACGTCGGCGGTCACCACGCCGTCGACCGCCGGGATGAGGACGACGTCCGGCTCCGGCGGTGGCTGCCACCCCGAGCCAGCGAGGACGGCAACCAGGGGGACGACGAGGTGGGTCAGCATCATCCGGCGGGCGTGGGGTACCGCCGCCGGACCTCGGCCACCGACTTGACCACCATCCGCTCGAGCACGGCCAGATCGACCTCCGAGAGGCGCTTGAGGTAGAGACAGGACTTCCCGATTCGGTGTTTGCCGAGCCGAGCGAGAAAGGCCTTCATCTCCGGTGTCTCGTAGCCCGGGAGGAGATAGACGGTGATCTCGGACTTCCGGGACGAGAACCCGGTTAGGCAGGAATCACCTTCGTGGCCGCTCGGGTACCGGTAGTGGTACCGGCCAAACCCCACGATGCTCGGCCCCCACATCTTGGGGGCGGACCCAGTAACGCGTTTCATCATCGTGACGAGGGTCCGGCAATCCTTTCGCCGGGTGTCGTCTTCGATGGCGGCCAGGTAGGCGGCCACGCTCGCGGTCGTTTCCTTCGTCTTCGCTTCGGGCACGCGACTCCTCGGCTCAATGGACCATCCAAGATTGAACGCCCGGAAAATCCTGTCAAATCGGGCTACCGATGACCGCGGCGACCTACGCCGGCGAGTCCATCCCACCCCAGAGATTCATGGTACCGAGTTCCTCCCGCCCAGAGGCCTTGAGGTAGAGGAACAATTGGGTTCGATAGGCAGCGTACCCGCCCAGGACCCAGGTCACCAGCCACACGCCGCGGCTGGTCGGGGGGCCGAACACGGTGATCTTCTCCCGGAAGTCCGCGTCGGAAAGGTCCCCGAGCGCCGCGGCGTACCCCGCCGACTGCGCCGAGATGGCCGCCTTGGCCTCCTCGAGGGTCATCGACGCGGCGGCGGTCTCGGCGGCGGTCCAGGCGGTCTCGTCGAACGTCCCCGTTTTGACGGCCGTCGTCATCTGCGGGCCCATCATCGTGAGATAGCGCAGCAACTCGATGGCGCTCCGCTGCTTGGGCGTCGGGCGGTAGTCCACCTGCTCGGGGCCAATCTTGTCGGCCAGGTGGAGGAGAATCCGAACTTCGTTCTGCAGCGCGGCGATCAGCTCGGCCTTGGTCAACACCATGGGGTGGTTTCCGGGTGGGGGAGCGGACAAGATAGCGACCTCGGTAAGATCTGGCGGGTCCTGGCGACCAATTCTTCAGACGACCGATGAACCGCGACGACGCCCTTTCCCGGATCCTGGCCAGCCACGGCCCCGCCCTGCGCCGAATCGCCCGTGTCTACGGCGGTCCGGCGGGCGAAGAGGAGGATCTCGTCCAGGAAATCCTCCTCCAGGTCTGGAAGGGGCTCGCCTCGTTCCGGGGCGACTCGGCGCTCGCGACGTGGGTCTATCGGGTGGCCCTCAATACCGCGCTCAGCTTCCGCCGGGGTGCCGGCCGCCGGCCTCCCACCACCGACGCCGACCCGATCCAGGCGGCGGGCGGCACCATCGGGACTCCCCGGGCGGAAGCGGCGATCCTCCGGGAGTTCCTCGAT
>CADEGB010000620.1 GCA_902826755.1 uncultured Gemmatimonadota bacterium | reverse complement strand
GGCCAGGGCGCGGTTCAAAGGGCGCTTCTCGGCGTCCTGATGGGCTGTTCGGGTCGATTCCCGAAGGTACGACGCGAGGTCGGGCGAGGCAGGGATCGGAGCGTCAGTTGGGGCAGTCATCGGGGTTCTCAACGGGCAGCGAGGACGAGGCCGGTGCCGGCGGCAAGCCAAAGGATGCCCTTGGCCAGGAAGAAAATGAAGGCGGCGACGGTGACTTTCCTGGCGAGGCGGGTCTTTTTCGGCTGCTTGCTCACGTTCCAGTCCAGTAGTTGAGAATGAGTTTCAATTTTGTTTATTGATGAATAATCCTATCTCGTGCGTTCATGTTGCGCAATAGGGCCGGTGTCAGCGAAAGTCTCGGGAACGAAAAGCCAGGGCTGCTTTGGGCTTCATCGGCTTGAGTTTCTCAGCCAGGATTTGAACCACCGGCCCATCGCGCTGGATCCGGCCGAGGATCAACAGGAATGGCGCCCGGCGGGCCACCTCGCGGAACGCGATCTCCACCTCGCGGCGCACGATGGCGTTGAGGAAGCCGAACTCGTCCTCCATCAGGATGAAGAGCACGCCGTTGGCGCTCTCCGGGCGTTGCCGGGTCACCACCAGACCACCCACCAGCACTTCCTCGCCATGTCGGAGGGTGGCGAGGTCGCGGCTGTCGATGGCGCCCGCCTCCGACAACCGACGGCGGAGATGCTCCACCGGGTGGCCATCGAGACTGGTGCCCATCGCGAAGTAGTCCAGGAAAATTCCCTCGGTCCGGGCCAGCTTCCGGGGCGCATGATCGCCGGCTTCCGACGGCGCCAGCGGCAGGATCTCGCCGACATGCCGAAGTGATTCCCACGCCGCCTTGCGACGATCGGGTTCCCACCGCGCGAATCCGCCGGCTCTCGCCAACGCGATCGCGTCGCTCCGGTTGAGCCGGGCCCGGTGGACCACGTCGGCGATGTCGCGAAACGGGGCCAGCGCGCGGACTCTGGTCAGCGCTTCGAGCGCTTGGTCGCCGATACCCCGGATGAACCGCCAGCCGAGGCGAAGCCGAACGGGACGGTCGCCAGTGGCCACGGGATGATGGCGGGCGAACAGGTTGGCGGGTGCCGGGACTGTGCTGGCGGTGCGGGTTCGCGGCACGATCGTCCGCCACCGGGTGCCGTCCCGCTCCGGATTGCCCTCCGGCGACCCGGCGTCGATCTGCTCCTCGATCGTGCAGTCGGAAGCCCCCCGGGCCAGACAGGGACCCGTCACCACCACCCCGTGCCGCCGGGCGTCGTGAATCAGGGTGGCGATCGGATAGAACCCCATCGGTTGCGCGTTGAGCAGCGCCATCAGGAACTCGGTCGGATAGTGCGCCTTGAGATACGCGGTGGCGAACGCGATCAGCGCGAAGCTCCAGGCGTGCGACTCCGGAAACCCGTAGTTGGCGAAGCTCATCAGATCCTCCTCGATCCGGGTGGCGATTGCCTCCGAGATGCCCTTGCCGACCAGTCGCTCCCGCAACTCGGCCAACGCGGTGAGGAGCCGGACCTTCTTGCGCTGGTGGCCCATGGTCCGCCGGAGCAGATCGGCCTCCGCCGCCGTATAGCCGCCCAGTGTCATGGCGATGGCCATGGCCTGCTCCTGGAAGATCGGGATGCCCTGGGTCCGCTCGAGGAGCGGTTCCAACGCCGGGTGGAGGTAGGTCACCTTCTCCTCGCCGCGGCGCCGTCGGGTGTAGGGATGGACGAAGTTGGCCTGGATCGGCCCCGGTCGGATCAGGGCCACCTGGACGACGATGTCGTAGAGCCGCTCGGGTTTGGTGTGGAGGATCGAGGCGATCTGGGCCCGGCTTTCGACCTGGAAGGTGCCGATGGTGTCGCCCTGGCTGATCATCTCGTAGGTGGCCCGGTCGTCGTCGGGGAGCCGGTACATCGAGAGTTCCCGGCCGGTCCGCGCCTCGATCACGTCGAACGCCCG
>CADEGB010000619.1 GCA_902826755.1 uncultured Gemmatimonadota bacterium | reverse complement strand
CTGTTTCGCTGGAAGCGGAGATATCGGGGGCTCGACAGGGGTCGAGCTGCAGCCCTTTTCGAACGCGCCGGAGGATGAAAACCGGCGCTTGAAGCGGATGGCCGCGGACCAGGCGCCGTTCGGCGAACCAGCGGGCGGGGCGCTGGACGGTCAGCGGAGCCGGGCGGGCCGATCGCTCGCGTCCGGACCGGGTCCGTCGGGCCGGAGGCGCGCGTCGACGTGAGCTCCCCCGGAAGCGGCCAGCCGGCAGGGTTGGGATTCCCGACACCGCCGGGTCGGGGAGAGGCGCCTGAAGAAGACGCGCTTTCCCGACGAGACCTTACCGTACATTGGGGGTACCCATGACCATTGGCAAACTAGAACGCGTACCACTCCGTGACCTCTGGAAGCACGAAGAACGCGGCTTTTCGGCCTGGCTAAGCGACAACCTCGATCAGCTGGCTGACGCGGTTGGCTTTTCGATCGCCGAGCCTGAGAAGGAGGTGGGCGCGGGCGATTTCGAGTGCGACATCGTCGCCGAGGACGAGGACGGCCACCGAGTGATCATCGAGAACCAGCTCGAGGCGACGGACCATGATCACCTTGGAAAGCTGATCACCTATCTCACCAATCTTGACGCCAAGCGGGCCATCTGGATTTGCAAAACGCCCCGCCCTGAACACACGACTGCCTTGGCCTGGCTGAACGAGACGACGCCCGAGGACGTGGCGTTCTATCTGGTCAAACTGGAGGCGTTTCGGATCGGCAGTTCTGCACCAGCCCCGCTCTTCACCGCCATCGTGGCCCCAAGCGCTGAGTCGAAGCAGTTTGGTCAGGAGAAGAAGAACTTGGCGGAGCGCCATCAACTCCGCATCAAGTTCTGGGAGGGGCTTCTGGCCAGGGCCAAGCACAACGGCGTCCTTTCCCACAGCGGACGGTCCCCGAGCAAGGACTTCTGGCTTTCAGCCACCGCGGGCAAGGCAGGGTTCGGCTATGTCTACACAATCTGGAAGACCGAGGAGTCGGGCGTCGAACTCTACATCGACGTTGGTGATCAAGCGCTGAATAAGACCTACTTCGACAGGCTCCTGGCCAATAGGGGCGATATCGAAGGCGCGTTTGGTGGACCACTCGACTGGGAACGTCTCGACACCAAGAAGGGCGCCCGAATTCGTCACATCATGAAGACCGGTGGTTTGGCAGATGGCGAGGCGGCTTGGCCGGCAATCCAAGGGGCCATGATTGCCGCGATGGAGAAGTTGGTCAACGCCACGAAGCCGTACATCCAGAAGATTGAACAGCAAGGATGATCCTTGACAGCTTGTTGGGGTGTGATGCCAGTGATCCTGCTCCTCGGGTCGTAGGTCTGCGGGGTGATGTCGGTATCTGCTGCCTCGATCGTCGGCAATGGGACCGGCCGTTCGTCGAAGCGGCCGAGGCGGGCGTCGTTCGCATCGCCCCACATGCTTCGTTCGCCATACTTCGCTGAGCGAGAGAAGCACGGACTTCGAGCTCTGCGTACCGCGCTCATCGGGACAATCGGGCCGTGGCGGCGTCGCCAGTTCGCCTCGAAGGGCTGACCAGCCGTCCGCCAGCATCTCACCGCACCGGGCCCAGGCCGATGACTCGCGCTGCATTCAGCCGCTGAGTGTCGGGCTCGTCGTGGTTACGTCTCACCTCCGCAACGCCGGGCGCCTGGCCCGCCGGACCGTGGTCTTCCGCCAGGAGGGTGCCGATTGGCGGATTCTGCATCTCTACGCGTCGAACGTCTCCCTGAAGCCATGATGCGGCGGAAACGAGGCGCTTCACCACTCAACGCTGGTTCCACCAGACTACAATCCCGAGCGCCGTGGCGAGGGCCTTCCGGTCGGGAATCTGGCCCAGCAGATCCACATAGATGGGCAGGCTCCCCCGCACTCCCACCCAGGCTCGAGGAGCATACCACCGCCGACCAACCCGACCGCGGGCAAAGAGGTAAACCTTGCCGG
>CADEGB010000618.1 GCA_902826755.1 uncultured Gemmatimonadota bacterium | reverse complement strand
GGCCAGTACCGGTTCATCCGGACCGGCGGCACCCTGCGGACCCCGTCCACCGCCGACTACTCGGTGGCCGGGTTTGCCATCGAGGAGTATGGGTCCGGCCCGCTCCGCCTTCAGGCCGGTCTCCGCTACGACCTCGCGTGGTACGAGCCGCGAAGGACCTCCTTCATCACCATTGGAACCGAACGAGTGGCCACCGAGCCACGGGCGTTCGGCTCGTTCTCGGGTTCGCTTGGGCTGCTCTGGGAAGTTGCCGCCGGCATCAAGGTGGGCGGGAGCGTGGCCCGGGCGTATCGGACCCCCGATTTCAACGAGCTGTACTCCAACGGTCCCCACCTGGCCTCCAACGCCTACGAAGTGGGCGACCCACGCCTCGACGAGGAAGCCGGGCTCGGCGTCGACGCCTTTCTTCGGATCGATCGGGAGCGGATCCACGTCGAACTTGCCGGGTTCAGCAATCGGCTCTCGAATTACATCTTCCCGTCGAGCCGGGGCCGCGCCGTCATCGGCCGCCAGGGCGGGCGTCCGGTGTTCCAGTTCACCAACGAGGGCGCTCGCTTCAGCGGCGCTGAAGGGGTGCTGTCCCTCGGCCTGACCGATCGGCTGGCGCTCGAGGCCACCGCCTCCTACGTGGCCGCTGCGTTCACCACCGATCGGGCCCCGATCCCGATCATCGATCCCCCCGACACCTCGTTCGTGGCCGCGTCGAAGTATCCGCCGTTGATCCCGCCGCTCTTCGGCAACGTGGAACTCCGTTACGAGCAGCCGCGGTACTTCGTGGGCGCCGGGGTCCGGTGGGCCGCGGCCCAGAATCGACTCGGCGATTTCGAGACCCGGACCGACGGCCACGCCGTCGGCGACGTCCATGCCGGCGTCCGGCTTCTCCTCGGTGGCCAGTTCCACACCATCACGCTCCGGATCGACAACGTCGCCAACGCCGAGTATCGGGACCATCTCTCCCGGATCAAGGAGATCGAGCCGAATCCGGGACGCAATGTCAGTGTGTTGTATCGCCTCACGTTCTGAGGCGCCTCAGGCCTCCGGCGCCTCCGGTGACGCGGGGCCATGTCACCCGTTCTTCCAACGAAGGAGAGACTCGAATGTGGTACCAGATGATGATGCGACGAAGCCTGACCCTCGTGCTGCTGCTCGGTGCCGCGGCCCTCGGTGCCTGTGGCAATGACGACGAAGAAGAGCAGGAGCCGGAGGTCGAGACCATGCGAGTGGTCATCGGCGCGACCACGGTCAACTTTGGCAACGGGGGCTGTACCCCGTCGGTGGCGACCGTGACCATTCCGACCGGTGGGGCAGCGGTTACCGCGTCGTTCCTCAAGGCCGATGGCAGTCCCGAGACGATCGTCACCGACGCGGAGTTCGAACTCAAGGTCGAGCCGGCCGGTCGGTTTACCCGGACCGGCGGCTTTGCCGGAACGATTTCGGGCGGCGCCGCCGGGACGACCACGTTCAGCTTCAGCCTGTTCCACAAGGAGGAACAGCACGAAGACTATGGTCCCTGCCATCTGCCGATCGTAGTCCAGTAATGCGGTGAACCGGATGGGGGGCGGGTCAATCCCGCCTCCCGCCCTTCCCCCGCGCGGGGGCGGCCGGCAGATTCCGGAATGACCGCTCCCGTTGCTCTCGTCACCGGCGCCACCGAAGGGATCGGTCGCGCCACCTGCTTTGCTCTCGGTCGGGCCGGCTACGCCGTGGCGGCCGCGGCCCGGACCCCCGATCGAGTCAGCGCCCTGATCGATGACCTCTCGGCGGCTGGGATCCGGGCCTTCGGTCAGCCGGCGGACGTGTCCGAGCCTGCTGCCGTCACCGCGCTCGTCGACGCGACGGCGACCGCCCTTGGCCCGATCGACGTCCTCGTCAACAACGCCGGGATCCTGATCGGCGGTCCGGTTCTCGAGATGTCGCTCGAGGCCTGGGACCGGACCTTTGCCGTGAACGTCCCCGGCCTGTTTCTCACCC
>CADEGB010000617.1 GCA_902826755.1 uncultured Gemmatimonadota bacterium | reverse complement strand
GGTCTGCGGCGCCATCATCTTGTAGAAGCTCCGCTGGGTCAGCTTGCCATCCTCGAGCGAGTAGATCGCGTCGGCGCCCCAGGTGGACTTGTCGGTGGCGCGGCACTTCGGGGTCATCCCGCCGCCCCACTCGTCGGTAAAGAGAACCGTGGTGGCCGCGTCGTTGAAGTTGGCCGAGTGCCAGTAGGCAAAGTTGGGATCCGATACCTCGGTGATCCGCTTGGGATTGGCCACGTCCCGGATGTCGATCAGGATCCCATTGCCCGAACACGCGCCGGCGCCAAGCCCCTTGGCGGGGTAGACGATGATGTCATGGCACATGTTGGTGGGCGCGGTGGTCTGGGTGCCGGGGCCGTGGTTGCCCGCCTTGGCCAGACCATCGGGATTGCCGGTGGCCGCATCAGCGAAGAGGCGGGCCACCCCGATGACCGCCGCGTCCTGGGGCGCCGCCAGCGGCACCTTGATGATCTCGACCTGAAAGAGCGAGGTGTTGGGATCCTCCTGCGCCGACTTGCCGCTGCAGCCCGCCAGCTCGCTCGGCGAGCGGACGTTGCTGGTGCCGGAGACGTAGACGTAGAGATTGTCCCGATCGTTCGGGTCGGAAACCAGGGTGTGGGTGTGCGAGCCCCGGCAGGTCTGGATCGACGCAACCTGCTTCGGATTGTCGATGTCGCTGATATCAAAGATGCGCACGCCCCGGAACCGGGTCGAGACCACGCTGTCGCCCATCGAGGTGATACCGTCGGTGCCGCAGTCGGTCCGGCCGTTCGGCATCTCGACCGAGAGGAAGAGGAGATTGCCCCAGACCGAGGGATCGCCCTGGCCGCCGGGACAGGGGACCACCGTCCGGATGACCGGCGTGGTCGGATTGGAGATGTCCCAGACCTGGAAGCCGTAGAAGTTGCCCTGGAAGACGAAGTTTTCCCGGAAGGCCAGGTCCGAATTCATGTAGAGGAAGTTGCCGGGGCCGGCCGAGTCTTCGAGCGCGGCCGGCTTCCGACCAGCCGAGACCAGCTCGAGACCGCGGATGGCCATCCCGGCGTCGTGGAGCCCGGGTTTGAGGCCCACCCGGGGATCCTTCGGCATCGGCTTCTTGCCCACCAGGGGTTTGGTTCGGGGCGTGTCCTGGGCCGAGAGGAGCGGCGGGCGCTCCACCACGAGGGCACCGATTCCAAGGGCCAGGATCGCGACGCGGGCAAGGGTACTCATGGGCGGGGTTCCGATGGGTTGAGAGGTCACGGCTTGAGCAGGGCGCGCATCCGGGCAATCTCGGCGCGCTGATCGGCTTCGATGTCGGAGGCCATCCGGTAGATGGCCAGGTCCTGCGCGGCGCCCGGGGTGCGGTAGAGGTCCGTCACCATGGTGATGGCGCCCTCGTGGTGCTTGATCATGCCCGTCAGGAAGAGCTGCTCGAATTCCGTACCGGTGGTGGCCTCGAGCCTGCTCATCTCCTCGGGGGTCAACATGCCCGGCATCAACCCGTGTTCATGGTGCCCCGGATGCTTGAGGGGATCGGGCGCTTCCGCCCCGTGGTCGAGCAGCCATTGGCGCATGGCCGCGATCTCGTCCTTCTGGGAGACGATGATCCGCTCGGCCAGGCTGTTCAGGGGCTCGCTTTTGCTCCGTTTGGGCATCAGCAGGCTCATGGTGACGGCCTGGGCGTGATGCGCGATCATGCCCTGAAGGAACTCGGCGTCGGCCTGGACGTACCGGCGGGGCGCCTGGGCGGCGGCGGGGTCGGGGCCGATCGAGGCCAGCAGGGTGGCGGCGGCGAGGGCGGCCAGGGACCGCCAATAGAGACTTCTCATGATCCGTAAGTTACCCTCAGCCGCCTGCGTGGAGGAGACTTGCCCGTCCGCCCGGGCGAATGACGAGACGCCGGCCCGCGAACCAGGCGTGGACCGCAGGGCTCAACAGTGGCCACTTGCACTACGACCGGCCCAGGAGGTTCAGTTTCGCTGGGAAGCCGCCGTCCA
>CADEGB010000616.1 GCA_902826755.1 uncultured Gemmatimonadota bacterium | reverse complement strand
GCTTAGAAGCAGCCACCCTTTAAAGAGTGCGTAATAGCTCACTGGTCGAGTGGTCCTGCGCCGACAATTCAACGGGACTCAAGCCTGGTACCGAAGCTATGGCTTTCTGACTTAGTCAGGAGGGGTAGGGGAGCGTTCCGTTCTGCAGTGAAGGTGGTCGTGTAAACGGCGCTGGAGCGTTCGGAAGTGCGAATGCCGGTATGAGTAGCGCAAGACTGACGAGAAATCAGTCCACCGTATGCCCAAGGTTTCCTACGGAAGGTTAATCCGCGTAGGGTTAGTCGGGCCTAAGCTGAGGGCGAAAGCCGTAAGCGATGGACAGCTGGTTAGTATTCCAGCACCACTAACAGGGCGTTTTAAGGTTAAGGAGTGACCCAGGGAGATAGGCGGATCGTGCCCATTGGACATGGTACGTCCTTGGCCCGTAGGCGTCTGGGGATAGGTAAATCCGTTCCCAGGTTAAGCGGAGGGGTCGAGGCAAGGAGGAGACATTGTCAAATCCGAGTCCGTTGAGTCTGCACTGGCAAGAAAAGCTTCGTAACTAGCACTGTTGGTGCCCGTACCGCAAACCGACACTGGTGGGCGGGGGTAAGTACCCTTAGGTGATCGAGATAACCCTCGTTAAGGAACTCGGCAAAATAGCTCCGTAACTTCGGGATAAGGAGCGCCACGGTTGGTGAACGTCTTCGCGACTGGAGCTGACTGTGGCCGCAGGAGCCGGCCCAGGCGACTGTTTACCAAAAACATAGGTCTCTGCCAACCCGTAAGGGGATGTATAGGGGCTGACGCCTGCCCAGTGCTGGAAGGTTAAGGGGAGAGGTTAACGCTTTGAACCGAAGCCCCAGTGAACGGCGGCCGTAACTATAACGGTCCTAAGGTAGCGAAATTCCTTGTCGGGTAAGTTCCGACCCGCACGAATGGCGTAACGATCTGGGCGCTGTCTCAACGAGGGACTCGGCGAAATTGAAGTACCCGTGAAGATGCGGGTTACCCGCACCAGGACAAATAGACCCCGTGGAGCTTTACTGTAACTTGCCATTGATAGTGGGCCAGTGATGCGTAGGATAGGTGGGAGACTGTGAACCTGGGCTTCCGGGCTCAGGGGAGTCAACGTTGAAATACCACTCTTCTCCGGTTTACTTTCTAACCTCTGATCAAGCAGCGGGACAATGGCTGGTGGGCAGTTTGACTGGGGCGGCCGCCTCCTAAAAGGTAACGGAGGCGCCTAAAGGTTCCTTCAGGGTGGATGGAAATCACCCGTCGAGTGCATTGGCATAAAGGAGCTTGACTGTGAGGCCTACAAGCCGAGCAGGGACGAAAGTCGAGCAAAGTGATCTTACGGTTCCGAGTGGAAGGGCCGTGACTTAACGGATATAAGTTACCCCGGGGATAACAGGCTTATCTTGCCCAAGCGTTCACAGCGACGGCAAGGTTTGGCACCTCGATGTCGGCTCGTCACATCCTGGGGCTGGAGCAGGTCCCAAGGGTCCGGCTGTTCGCCGGTTAAAGTGGCACGCGAGCTGGGTTCAGAACGTCGTGAGACAGTTCGGCCTCTATCCGGTGTGGGCGTAGGAAAATTGAGAAGAGCTGCCCCTAGTACGAGAGGACCGGGGTGGACGAACCGCTGGTGTACCGGTTGTCCTGCCAAGGGCACTGCCGGGTAGCCAAGTTCGGAAGGGATAAGCGCTGAAAGCATCTAAGTGCGAAGCCCACTTCAAGATTAGTTTTCCCATCCGCAAGGAGTAAGACCACGGGTAGACCACCCGTTTGATAGGCGGCATGTGTAAGGGCAGCAATGTCTTCAGCTAAGCCGTACTAATGGTCGAGGG
This sequence comes from uncultured Gemmatimonadota bacterium, assembly GCA_902826755.1. Lineage (GTDB taxonomy): Bacteria > Gemmatimonadota > Gemmatimonadetes > Gemmatimonadales > GWC2-71-9 > SHZU01. Next base: position 157 of record CADEGB010000616.1, on the reverse strand, counting down.
CTTGACCTACATTAAAACTCGCGCACAATCACGGATATTCGCGATATATCGAAATCCAGCTTCAACATATTCAGTACCCGCCCTAACCAGGCGGGAAGGCGACGCGGGATGGAGCAGCGGTAGCTCGTCGGGCTCATAACCCGAAGGTCGGGGGTTC
>CADEGB010000615.1 GCA_902826755.1 uncultured Gemmatimonadota bacterium | reverse complement strand
ACGCGATGACGGGCAAGACCTCGGTGGTCGTGTCACACCGGGCCGCGGCGGTCCGGGATTCCCAGCGGATTCTGGTGCTCGATCAGGGCCGGCTGGTGGAGTCGGGGGGGTACGACGAGCTCCTGGCCACCGGCGGGCGGTTCTCCGCCTTGGTGCGGACTCAGCTATTGGAAGACGAGCTGGACCGACTATAGCCCGGCTGGGGGCTCAGAGCAGGCGGACGAGGAAGTCAGGGGTCAGCTTCTGGAGGTACCCCGCCAGGCGCGTGAACTGGCCCGTCGCGATCAGCAGTCCGACGGCCACGAGCAGGGCGCCGCTGACTTTCTGGACCAGGTTGAGATGCCGGCGGAATTTCTGGAACCAGTCGAGGAACGACTCGACCGCAAACGCCGCCACCAGAAAAGGCACCGCCAACCCCGCCGAATACGCCACCAGAAGCCAGACCCCCCGCCCCAGGTCCGCCTCGGTCGCCGCCAGGCTCAGAATGCCCCCGAGGATTGGCCCGATGCAGGGACTCCAGCCCGCCCCGAACGCCATCCCGACCAGCACCGACCCCAGAAACCCGATCGGCTTGCGCTCCAGGTGCATCCGCCGTTCCTGCGTCAGGAACCCGAGCTTGATGACACCGAGGCAGTACAGACCGAAGAAGATGATGAGAACGCCGCCTCCCCGCATGATGGCGTCCTTGTAGAATCTGAGGGCCGAGCCGAGGGCGGTGGCGCTAGCGCCGAGGAGGATGAAGACGAGGGAAAACCCGATGACGAAGAGGCTGGCGTGGACCATCGCCAGCCGACGGCGATGGCCCATCTCCTCGAGCGTAAACCCGGTAATGAAGCCGAGATAGGACGGCACCAACGGCAGGACGCAGGGCGAGAGGAAGCTGAGGAGCCCGCCCAGGAACGCCACCACCGGCCCTAACGACGTTCCGGTTTCGCTCATCGGTTGTGCGGCTCCTCGAACACTCCTCGGAGGTCTCGGGTCCGGCACTGGCCGCAGACACCGTGGATCTCGACCCGATGGCGTTCGTACTGGAAATGGTGCTCGTCCGCGGTCATCCGGAGCATCCGCTCGAGCCGGTCGTTGGCGAACTCGACCACGCCCCCGCAGCGACGGCAGACCAAGTGGGCATGCTCGGATGGCTCCCGAGCCGGCTCGTAGCGCTTGAATCCCTCGCCAAAGTCACGTTCCCGGACCAGACCACTCTTGACCAACGCATCGACGGTCCGGTAGAGCGTGGCCATGCCGACGTGCTCGCCTTTGTCCACGACTCGCCGCCGGAGGATCTCGACCGACGGATGATCGTCACTCGCCAGCAGAATTTCCGCCACGGCGATCCGTTGGCGGGTCACCGGCAGGCGGCGATCCCGGAGATAACGCCGGAACCGCTCGACCAAGGCCTCGCTTTCAGCCCGGGCCAGCACCGCTCTCCACCTCGGCCGGCGCCGGCGGGAACCACTGCTCCACCGGGATGGCGGTGGGCGGCTCCTCGTCGTCGGCCCGCTTCGGAACCAGCGCCAGCAGCTCCTCGAGCGCCGACAGCGGACCGCTGCCGACCTCCGTGAGGGTCGATTCGAACTGTCCTCGGGCCTTGCCCTTGACCGTCAGGACGTAGCTGGCGGTGTAGATCCGGCGCCGATCGCCGTCGACCCGCGACACCACGGCGGTCCCGAAATCGCGAGCGTTGTAGCGGATCGTCTTGAAGACCCAGACGCCATCGATCTCTTCGATGGGCAGCGTCTGACGAATGGCCTCGACGAGGCGGGTCCACCCGTCGCCGACTCCCGGTCCGGTTGGTGCGATTACTGGCGGCATCGTTCCACGTAGTGTCGAAAGACGTGCATGAAGTCCTGGGCATTGGTCACCACGCCGTACGCCTGGTGGGTGCCCCGGTCCTTGAGCTTGGTCACGACGAACTCGGTCTGATCGACGCAGATCGTCATCAACGGTTCCGGCCCGCCCCGGTGGGTGTGGAAGGCCGGCAGCATGTTGCCCACCGCGATGGCGT
>CADEGB010000614.1 GCA_902826755.1 uncultured Gemmatimonadota bacterium | reverse complement strand
GGCCCGTTCGTGCTTGGCCATGTATCCGCCGAGGGTCACTTCAGGGTCGAGCACCCCAACTCCGATCTGCAACACGTTGCGCCACAACGACATTCCCGTCGCGGCCACGGTGGGCCGGCTTCCAAGGTACCGGCAATCCAGGCGTTAGGCTAGGCGTCGCGGGCAAATGCCCTCGGGAGCGTGAGTCGGGCCTCGCATCCCTTGCGGTCGGTCCGGTTGGCCACCACCAGGTGGCCGCCGTGCGCTTCGACCACCTGGCGGCAGAACACCAGCCCGATGCCGGATCCGCTCGGCTTGGTGGTATAGAAGGGCACGAACAGGTTGGTGGTGGTCGAGAGGCCGGGGCCCTCGTCGCGTACGAACAGCTCGACCTCGTTGCCCCGGTCGAGCCAGCCCACCTCGACGCCACCCCTGGTCTCGAGCGCGGCTTCGATGGCGTTCTTGAGGAGGTTGATGAGCACCTGGTCGAGCTGATCGCCGTCGGCCTGGATGGTGATTTCCGGACCGGGCACCACCCGGATCGGCACCCGCTGATCGAGCAGCACGACTCGGCTCACCCACGCCGCCACGTTGACTGGGCCCGGCGTTGGGGGCGGCAGTTTGGCCAACCGGGCATACGAGGCCATGAACCGGTTGAGCGAATCGGCTCGGCCGGCCACCACGTCGAGCCCGCTCTTGAGATCCTCCTCGTAGTCGGCCGGGCGCGGGGTCCGTTCGAGGAGGTGAATGAGGGTGCCGGCCACCGACTTGATCGGCGCCAGGGAGTTGTTGATCTCGTGGCTCAGGACCCGGACCAGCCGCTGCCAGACCTGGCGCTCCTCGGAGCGGAGGACCCGGCTGATGTCGGCGAGGACGACGAGATCGAGGGGCAGGCCGCCCTGGCGGAACCGACGCCGGCGGATTTCCCACCGGCCGCTTCCGGTACCCGGCAGGGTGAGATCGATGATCCGGGGCGTCTCGCCCTCGAGGCAGACACCGAGGCCGAGGTAGGCGGCGGTACGGCCGTGCAGCCGCTCGATCGGCTGCGCCAGGAGACGCTCGCCGGCCTTGTTGGCCACCCGGAGGACGCCGTCCGGATCGAACGCGAAGACGGCGACGTCGATCTCCTCCATCAATCGTTTGAGGAGCGCGTCGGCCTCGAGAGCGCCGAGGCGCTGTTCCTTGAGCGATTCGCTCAAGGCATTGAGCTCGCGGCGGACGGCGCCGAGGACGTCGGTGCCTTCCTCCGCGCGGGCGCGGATGGTGAAGTGCCCCTCCCGGAGCCCGGCCAGGATGTTGGCAATGACCTGAAGGGGCCGCATGACCCGGACCTGCGCGGCGCGGGCGGCGGCCACCCAGACCACCAAGAGGAGGCCGAAGAGGGTGCCTTTGAAGAGCCCCGAGAAGGGGGCGTTCCAGAGCAGCACCGCCACCGCCACCAGCGCCGGAAGCCCAGCGAGGAGGGCGAGCAGGAGGATCCGCTCTTCGTGGGCGAGTCGTCTCACGGGTCGCCCGGTGATCCGGTCAGGTGGAGGCCGAGAGGCCGTAGCGCTGGAGCCGGCGATAGAGCGCGGACCGGCTCACGCCCAGCGCCTTGGCGGCGAGGCTGACGTTCCCGTCGAAGCGGGCAAGGGCGTCCTTGATGGCGTCGCGCTCCAGGGCGTCGAGGCTCTTGGGTCCCTCGTCGGCCAGGACCCCGGCCTGGTCGGGACGATGGAGTCCAAGGTCCCAGGCCTCGACCCGGTCGCCCTGGGAAAGGAGGACGGCGCGCTCGACCGCGTGGTCGAGTTCCCGGACGTTGCCGGGCCAGTCATAGGCCTTGAGGGCCAAAACCGCCTCTTCGGAGAATCCGAGCCGGGGACGCTGATACCGTTGGCTGTACCGGGCCAGGAAGTGCTGCGCCAGCGGGAAGATGTCCTCCCGGCGTTCGCGGAGGCGCGGCAGGTGGATTTCGATGGTGTTGAGTCGAAACAGGAGGTCTTCGCGGAAGCGGCCGGCCTGGACTTCGGTCTTGAGGTTGGCGTTGGTGG
>CADEGB010000613.1 GCA_902826755.1 uncultured Gemmatimonadota bacterium | reverse complement strand
CCCCCTTCGAGCGTGTCGTTGCCGCCGCCGCCCTGCAACAGGTCGTCGCCGCCGAGCCCGTTGAGCAGGTCGGTCCCGCCGTCGCCGGTGAGCGTGTCGGGCCCGGCGGTGCCCGTGCGGACATTGGCCGATGCCGTCACCACCACCAGGTCACCGCTGGCGCTGGCGCCGCTGGGGTCGGACGCCGTGAGGCGAACCGCGACATCGTCGCTGCCGGACGGTGCCGTGCCGGACAAGGTCAGGGAACCGGGGTCGAACCGCAGCCACGCGGGCAGGGCCGCGCCGGAGGTCGTCGTGGCCGCGTAGGTCAGGATGTCGCCGTCGGGGTCGGTGAAGGTGCCGGCCGCGACCGTGTAGGCACCGACGGCACCTTCGGCCCACACTGTGTTCGACAGCGCCGCCGTCACCAGTGGGGCGCGGTTGCCCGCGCCGCCCGCATCGGTGCGCAGCGTGAAGCGTTCAGCCGTGCTGGTGCCCGCGCCGTCGGTCAGCGTGACGCGGATGTCGTAGTCCGGGCTGCCGGGCGGCGCCGTTCCGCTGAGCGTGAGCGAATCCCTGCTCAGGCTCAGCCAGGCCGGCGCCGGGCCGCCGCCGATGGCATTGACCACCCACAGGACGGCGACCACCTCGCCCTCCGGGTCCGAGAAGCCGGGTGCCGGAAAGGCAAAGACTTCGTTGCGGCCTTCGACGAACACCACGTCCCGCAGGGGCGAGGTGAATTGCGGAGGTCCGTTACCGGCGTCACCGGCCATGAGTGGTTCCCCTTGCAGGTTGTCGTTTTGCGCGGACCGCCCCGGGGACGATCCGACAGATCCGGTCGATGCCGCCTGTCAGGGCCCGGTCACGAGCACCGTCTCCTCGGAGGAGTTGCGGAACCCGATCAGTCCGGAGGTCGGCGCGTTGATCGAGGTGCTCATGTGCAGCACCCGTCGAGAAAGCGGATCGATGCTGACGTCGATCCGCACGGCATAGTTGGCGCCCGTGGCCAGGTCGCCCGGCCATTGCCCGCGACCTTCCCAGGTGACCTGGATGGCCTCGACCGTCAGAGCTCCGACGGTCACCGTGCCCGTACGGCGCTTCGGCGGGTCCATCGTCAGGGCCAGGCCGTCCCGCCCGGTCCAGCCCGCAGGCGGGGGGGTCGGCGCATCCGGCAGCAAGCTCGCCCAGCCCGCGGGCGGTTCGATCTGTTCGAAGTCGCTGGGCGAGGTCGCGACGAAGCTCAGCAGCCGGCCCCGGGCGTCCTCGATCCGGCTGCCGTTGCCGAACACCAGCCGCTCGCCGTCGACCGACGTCACCGTGCGGACGAGGTCACGGGTGCGGGACAGCGTGCGATCGGTGATGCGATAGTGGTAGGTGCGCCCGGCGACCGGCACGAGCTTGGACACGCCGGGCGGCACCACGCGCTGCGGCGTCGCCGTGACCGGGGCCAGCGCCACCTGAACCGGCGGAGCAGCGGGCTGCGCGGCAGGCGCCACCGCCGGCGGCGGCGCCGGCTTGACGACCGGAGAAGGCGCCGGTGAGGCGGGTTCGCCGCCCCGCGCGGCGGACGGCGTGGCCTCGAGGCGGGCCAGCTCGATGCGCGCGAACTTCGCGAAGCGGCCCCCGGGGTATTCGGTCAGGTAGGCGCGGTAGCCGGCCGCGATGCCGGCGCTCTTGACCCCGTTCCAGGCCTGCACTTCGACCTGCTCGGCCGTGGGAGGGGCATCACCCTGCGCGACCGGTGCCGCCGGCGCGGGTGGAGGCTGGGCGGCGACCGGAGGGTCGGCGAGCCGGCCGTCGAGCATCGCCCTCGAATCGAGGTCGCCGTAGGTCCGCGGTCGCTGCTGGTTCGAGGTTGCGTCGCGCACATCGGTCGCCGTGAGCTCGAAGATGCGGCGCAGCGGCAGTTCGTTGGCACGCCGCAGGTGGCCCGCCAGCGACTGCGTGTAGGGCGAGTATTCGCCCTTGCCGTCGCGGGCCACGTCCTGGTCGTGGGTGGAGAAGGCGATGTGCGTGTAGTCGCTGGGCGGCGTCATGCGGTCCTGT
>CADEGB010000612.1 GCA_902826755.1 uncultured Gemmatimonadota bacterium | reverse complement strand
CCCGCCGCGTCCGGATGTTGGCTTCCTTGAGTTCCTCCGCCTGAGCCACGGCAGCTCGATTGGCGGCGTCGACCCGTTGCCGCTCCTTGCGGAGCCCGTCGAGTTCCTCCTGCGCCTTCTTCCGGGCGGCCGGGTCCGTCATCCCGGGAACGTCTTTCTCGAGGTTCTTTTCCCGAGCCGTTTTCGGGGCCGACGAGGTGGACACCGAGCTGCTCGTCTCGTCCGCGAACGTCCCGTAGCCGCCCCCGCCCAACTGGAATTCGATCAGGTCCTTCTTGACCTTGAGCTTGGTGATGAGGATCTCCTCGCCCCGCCGAATCGCCGTTCCGTACTGTTTGAGGCGGCGGGCATGGCGGGGGAAATCGACCGGCATCGAGGTGCCGGGATAGACGTCGACGCCGTCCTCGGTGCCCGGCATCTCCAGCTTGACGACGACCGACTTGCCTTCGAAAAACCGACGGAGCACGTCCTCCGACTGCGCCACGCCCCGCGCCGGGCCAACCGTCACCAGCACGACCGCAGCTACCCACGACCCGATCCGCATCGCTTCCTCCCGTCCGCGTCAGACGCTCACGACACCGATTTCCGGTCCAGCTGATGAATGGTCTTGATCGACGCCGGCCGCTCCTTCTGGAGCCGGACCGCCACCTTCTCGGCCGTCTCGATGACCCGGAGGACGTTTTCGCCGGCCAGCTTCCGGAGGTCCGACTCCGACCACCCGCGGCGAGCCAGTTCGGCAAAGAGCCGCGGGAACGACGACACGTCCTCGAGCCCCTCGATGGTCTCCTCAATGCCGTCGAAGTCGCTCCCAATCCCGACGTGGTCGACGCCCGCGATCTTCCGGACTCGCTCGATGTGATCCGCCACCTCCGCCAGGGTGACCTTCGGTGCCGGATTGGCCGCATCCCAGGCCGCCAACTCCCGCGCGATCCGGGCCGCGTCGGTGCCGGCCTGACGCCGGAGCTCAGCCTGACGGGCCCCGCGGGCCTGTCCATGGGCATGCGACCGGGGCGACACGAACGAGGTCACGAACGTGACCATCACCACCCCGCCGTTCCGCGGCAACCGCGCGAGAATCGAGTCCGGCACGTTCCGAGGATGATCGGTAATGCCCCGCGCCGAGCTGTGGGAAAAAATCACCGGCGATTCCGACACCGTCAGGGCGTCACTCATCACCCCGGGGGAGACATGCGAGAGGTCGACCAGCATGCCGAGCCGGTTCATTTCCCTGACCACCTCCTCGCCGAAGCGGGAGAGGCCGGCATGGGTGGCCTTGTCGAGCGCGGCGTCGGCCCAGTCGAGGGTGACGTTGTGGGTGAGGGTCATGTACCGAGCGCCGAGGTCGTAGAACGCCCGCAGCGCGCCGAGCGAGTTCTCGATCGCGTGCCCGCCCTCCATCCCGAGCATCGACCCGACCCGGCCCGCCGCAAAAGCCTGACGGAGACAGAGCGCGGTGGTGCAGTACTGGAGCTTGTCGGGATACCGCTCGATGACCCGCTTGGCGATGTCGATCTGTTCGAGCTGGACCCGGGCGTACCCCGAATCCTTGATCTCGCCCGGGATGTAGACCGACCAGAACTGGCCACCCAGCATCCCTTGGGCAGCCCGATCGAAGTCGGTGTGACCCGGCGCCCGCTTCCGGAGGTCGTAACCGACGACGTCGGAGGCCAGACCGGACTTGTCCTCCCGAATCCGCCACGGAAGGTCGTTGTGCCCGTCGATCAGAGGCGTCGTCGCCAGCACCTTCTTCGCAAGCGCGAGATACTGGTCGTCCTGAGCGGCAAGGGAGCCGGCGATGCCGGCGGCGAACAGGGAAAGCAGGAGGACTCGGCGCATGGGGCTTTCTCGGGGGTCCGGGCTACGGGTCGAAAATCAATGTAGCCCGGTTCCCTGCCCCTGAGAACGGCGCGGGCCGCCGCCCCGTCAGCCCTCGGCGCGGGCGCCGCTCCGCATCGCCTGATCCAGGTCGTAACCGCTGGCTTTGAGCGAGGCGCGACGCCCGAAAAAATAGACCAGCCCGAGGGCCACCACGCCGAGGTACATG
>CADEGB010000611.1 GCA_902826755.1 uncultured Gemmatimonadota bacterium | reverse complement strand
CGGCCGCTGCGGATCGGCCCGACTCGTTCCCGACCGCTCGGCCCGGGCCGACAACTGGGTCGTGGCCGCCAGTCCGTTCCGGGCAAACGCCTCCTGAGTCGCCGCTTCACGCCGCATGTTTTCCGATGCCGCGGCGAGCGCCGTGGCCGAGGCCCGGAGCGAGTTCACGGCCCGGGCCAGCGCCTGCGACTGGGCCCCGATCTGTTCGACCGTCTCGAACAGCGGGCGGCGGAGTTCGGCGATGTGAATGGCGGTGGAGATCTGGGTGGCGATGGCGCTCATCGCCGAGAGGTCGCGGGCCCGGTAGTAGTACCGCTTGTGGTGCTCGAGCTCCACGGTGCCGAGGGCCTGATCGGCAAATCGGAGCGGATGAATCACGACGGTGCGGACGTCGGTGTTGCGGTCGAGGCCCTCCCGCTGCCAGGTGTCCTCGACCACCACCACTTCGCCCCGATCGATCGCCTGTCGGCGGACGGCCATGAGCCCCGGGTCGGGTTCTTTCCGGTTGGGACGTCCGCTGGCCGCGCGATAGGCCAGCTCGGGCGCCGTCGCGCCACGATAGACGCGGAAGTCACCCCAGTCGAGCAGCCGGTACGCCAGCTCCTCGAGTTGTTCGAACGACAACCTGAGGCTCACGTTGCTGGTGATCGTCGACTGCATCATGTGGACCTTGTTCAGGTCCTCCGCCGCGATCGCCTCTTCCAGCAGCATCCGAGTCAGGAATCCGAGCACGCCGAGGGCCACGGCCACCGGAATCCAGCCGGGCGGCGCCAGCGCCCGGAGCGCCCACACCACGACCCCGGCCGCCAGCACGGTCACCAGGTAGGAGACCACCTCCCACCGGAGGAGGAAGGAGCGATCCTCCGGCGTCAGCTTGCCGCGGATGAGCAGCGAGAGGTAGAACAGCAGGCGGGTCAGGAAGAAGTACCCACCCACCAGCACCGCGGCGGCCGGCAGGAACTCGAGATTGAGGGCCACCAGCCCCGTGACCCGGACGGCGGCGGCGTAGAGGCCATAGGCGGCGGCAAACCCGATGACTTCGCGCCCGGCGTTGACGAGTCCAGCCAACGGCGTCTTCCGAAGGACGCCCCAGTCGGCCGCGAGCACGCCCATATAGAGGCCGATCGCCGTCACCGACCCGGGCGCGGCCACCGCCCCGACCAGCGCGGCCACCCCCGTCTGGTTGAGGTAGGAGAACTTGCTGAGCCGGACCGGCGCGGACCGGAGCAGCACCACGGCGGCCACGATGGCCCCGAGCACGATGGGCTCGGTGATCCACCGGGGATCGAGGACCGCGCCGGCCGCGACCACCATCGGTCCAACCACCGCGAGCCCGCGGGCATAGCGACGGGCGAGCGCTTCGAGGTCTGCCGCGGTCATGGCCGGCTCAGAGGAAGAAGTCCCCGGGCACCAGCCCGTACCGCTCCGGATTGGTGACCTTGACGATCGACCGGAGGAAGTTCCCGTCGGCCGCTTTTTCCTGGAGGTCGACGGCCACGCCGGGGGGCGGCACCACCCCGCCGTTCCCGTCGATCGCGATCCGCACCAGCGGCCGGTTGAGCTGGTCCCGGTCCGTTACGGTCGACGCCACGATGGCCACCTCGAACGTGTCGAGAATGACGCAGGTCCCGATCGGGTAGACGCCGATCAGGTTGATGAGCGCCTTGACGATCATCGGATCGTAACCTCGGCGCGGGTTGCTCCACATCTCCTTGAGCACCTGATCCGGTTCGATCGGCACAGTCTGGTAGCTCCGGCGGGTGGTGGCGGCGTCGAAGCCGTCGGCCACCGACACGATCCGGGAAAACAGGCCGAGGCTCCGAGGCCGGATATGGCGCGGATAGCCGGTGAGATCGGTCTTCATGTGGTGCTCGTGAGCGACGAGGATGGCCCGGTAAGGGATCTCGTCGTAGCCCCGCATCCCGAACAGCGTCATCGTCCCGCGCCACGGGTGCGCCTGCATTTCGCGCCACTCGGCGTCATCGAGGCTGCCGGTCTTGTTGGTGATCTCGATCGGGACCCGCGCCTTGCCGACGTCGTGGAGG
>CADEGB010000610.1 GCA_902826755.1 uncultured Gemmatimonadota bacterium | reverse complement strand
GGTCGCCCAGACTGAGGAACATCCGGGTGTCGTGCACCAGCGAACCCGCCACCACCGCCTCGACCTGGCCGACCCAGTCGGTATCCGTGCTGAAGAGCCCTGGGCTGCCGAGCCAGTACTTGTCGAAGAGCCGCGACTGTTTGAGGAACGCGTAGAACGTGAACGTGCCGCCAAACGAGTCGCCCAGGATCCCCGCGGGGCCGGGCTTGGCGCGGTAGCGCGAGCGGATCATCGGATCCAGCTCGTTCTCGAGAAAGGCCAGGAACTTGTCGGCTCCGCCCGGCGCCGTGGCCGGGTTGGCGGCCAGCGCCGGGGCCATCGATTTCGGGACGGCATCCCTCATCGTATAGTCGCGGCTCCGGGCGTTGGGCCGCCCCTCGGGATAGTCGACGCCGACGAGCAGTAACGGCGGAAACCCCGGTCGAACCAGGTCCGCGAGCTGGAGCATGGACACCGCGGCGGCCATGCCCAGGGCCCAGGACCCGTCGAGGACGTAGAGGACGTCCAGCTTGTCGGCCGGCGTCAATCCTCGCATGGCAAGGAACTGCGGGTCCGGCTGCCACACGCCCACCGCCATGGTGTCGCCGACTTCCTTCGACTCGATCTCGAAGGCCTCGGTGCCGCGGACCGGCCACGACTTTTTGCTCTGGCTTACGCCCGAGCCCCGCTCGCTTGCGGACTCGACGTGCGGTTCCGCCTCGGCGGCAAGTTCCCGCGGCCGACCGACCGCCGTCGCCGCGCCGGCCGCACCCAGGGTGCGGAGCATCTGTCGTCTCTTCATGGTGTCTGGTCTCTTCCGTCGGAGAGGTGCGACGAGGACGGGATTGTACCACGCCACCGGGCCGCTTGCCATCCCCACCGGCCACGCGGTAACCTTCCCGGCCGCCGCCAGGGTCCATCAATGTCGTCCCGATCGGTTCCGTCGCCGACTGAGCTTCCCATTGCCGTGGCCGGCCTGCTCGCGGCCCTGGCCGGGTCCCAGCTCAAGAGCTGATCATCACGCAAAGAGGTGGGATGGTTAGACCGTCGCTGATCCGAGCCGCGGGTGCACTCGTCCTCACGGTCCTGCTGCCGGCCGCCGCTCGGGCGCAGGCCGCTGGCGCGCGCGCCGATCTCGCTATCACCCATACGACCGTCATCGATGTCGCCACCGGAAATCGACTGCCGAACCGGACGATTCTCGTCACCGGCAACCGGGTCCGCACCGTAGGTCCGGCCGGTACCGGGGCGCTCCCGCGCGGCGTTCGGGTGATCGATGGCTCCGGCAAGTTCGTCATCCCCGGCCTGTGGGACATGCACGTCCACACCATCCGCCACGATCTCGATTTTCCGCTCGAACTCGCCAACGGCGTGACCGGCGTGCGCGACATGGGCGGCTCGACCCAGTACCCGCCGCCGGGGAACTGGGGGATTCTGTTCGACTCGCTCCGCACCTGGCGCGCGGCGATCCGGGCCGGCACGATGCTCGGGCCCCGGATCGTGGCCGGCGGCGTGGCCCTCGACGGGCCCAAGCCGCGCTGGCCCCAGACGCTGTCGATCACGACCCCCGCCGCCGCGCGGCGAGTGGTGGACTCGCTCCGGGCGGCCGGGGTGGACTTCATCAAGGTCTACGGCGCGCTTCCCAGGGACATCCTGCGCGCCATCGCCGAGCAGACCCGCGCGGCGGGGCTGCCGTTCGCGGGCCACCTGCCGAGCGGGGTCACGCTCGAGGAGGCGGCGGACCTGGGGCAGCGGAGCGTCGAGCACGTCAACGCGTTCGACGAATCGGGGTTCGACCCGGCGGTGATGGCGGCCGGGAAGCCGCTGGCCGAGGTGTTCGCCACGTTCGACTCGACTCGGCTGGCCCGGGAGGCGCAGGCGCTCGCCCGCCGGCCGGTGTGGAGCGATCCGACGCTGGTGGCGTACCGGTCGCTCACGTATCCGATCGATTCGGTCGGGAGCGACACGGCCCGGCTCGCGGTCTACACCCCGACGCAGGTTCGGAAGGTGTGGAGCGACCGGCTGGCGGGGATGCACCAGCGGCGCACGACGCCCGAGTGGATTGAA
>CADEGB010000609.1 GCA_902826755.1 uncultured Gemmatimonadota bacterium | reverse complement strand
TGATGTGTTAAGGGTGGGGCGCGTCCGCGGAGGCACGGGTCGGTCGAAGGTCGAGCTCGGGCGCTAGAGGATTCGGAGTCCAGCAGGTCCAGGCCACCACGCGGTAGGCCGGGAGGAAATCACCGAACGCCACGATCAGGAAGGGCAATTCGAGCCTGAGGGTGACCGCAGCGAAGATCAACGCGTAGCTTCGGATCATCCACTCTCGGTGACCGGCCACGTCGCGGGCGCGGATCCGGCGGTAGCCGCTACCGACGGCCACGATCACCGCCACGCCCAGGAAGCCGAACCCGAATTTGCTGACCGGGCCCCCGAACGCGTCGGGGGCCATGACGAGACCGGCCGCGCCGGTCAGGGCCGCCGAGGCGAGGAAGGTGAGCCCGATGGCCCGATGGAGCGTGCGCCGGCGGAGAAGGTCTCGCCGGAACTGGAATGGACCGAGCAACACGGCAATGCCCCCGAAGAGGGCGTGCGAGTAGATGCCCCACGGCCGGGCCCGGAAAGCCGGCGCCAGGTCGGGCACGAAGGCCCGTTCCCCGACGACCAGATACCGGAACGCGTAGCCGGCGATCGGGATGGCTAGAACGACGACCACCCACCACGCCAAGCGGGATCGACGGCTGGGTGCCACGGACGCTCTGGGCGGAATAGCTGACTCCACGGTGGGTTCCGCTACAATATACGACAGGCACCAACGACGACCGAGGAGATCCGATGTTCCTTTTGCTGGCCATCAGCGTGGGTTCGCTCGCCACTTCGCAGACCCCGACCATCTATGACGGATACGTCACCGGGATCCGGATCGCCGAAATCACGATCACCGGCCGGGGCGACGCGGCTCGGTACACCATTCGCAAGAAGGACGTGGCCACCAACCGGTGGGGGACGACCCGGACCGCCACGGGGGCGACCGTCGCGGCCGACACCTCGTTTGCCCTCTGGGGCGCGATCCGCGGGGCGGCCTCGATCATCGAGCGGGTCCCCCGGGTGGACTGGCAAGCCGTCGACCTGGTCGGGTGGCCGGACCGACGCACCATCTACGAGCGGCACCGGACGCTGAACGAACCGGTGGCCGGCCGCCCGGTCACCGCCGCCCACTGGGCCCAGAAGGACGCGTCCCGCCCGATGGACCTGATCGTCGGACCGGACAACCGCCTGGTCGCGGCGATCGACGTGGGCGCCGACCTGGTGCTGGTCCGCCGCGGCTACGAGCGATTCACCACCGTGGCCCGGTGGAGCGAACCCGGGATTTCTCAGGGCCGCCACGGATACCGCGCCCTCGGCAAACAGATGGTGGCGATGCCGGATGGCACCAGGCTGGCCACCTTGGTGTACCTGCCTGACGGCGTCGAAGGTCCCTTCCCCGTCGTGTTCATCCGGACCCCGTATGGCATCGGGAATCTGATCTCCGGGATGTGGCACTATCCAGCCCGAGGCTACGCCCTGGTGCTCCAGGCCACCCGGGGAACCTCCTTTACCGACCCGGCCAACCGCTCCGACGGCACCTTCGAGCCGATGATCCACGAACGCCGCGATGGGGCCGCCGCGCTCGACTGGATCGCCCAGCAGCCATGGTCCAACGACAAGATCTGCATGCAGGGTGGTTCTTACGTGGGCTACACCCAGTGGACGGCGGCGATGGCCAAGAACCCCGCCCTCAAGTGCCTGATCCCCGAGAGCTCGATGGGGACGGCCTTCAGCGATCAGCCCAACATGGGCGGCAGTTTCGTCGAGGGGATGGCGTACTACACGTTCTGGATGCTGGAGCAGAAGCTGCTGCCGAACCGGACCTGGAGCGACGTCCTCCATCATCGCCCCTTGATCGAACTCGACGATTACGCCCTCGGGCGCGACCTGCCGCAGTGGAACACCCTGGTCCAGCACAACACCAACGATGGGTACTGGGCCGAGCAGGATTGGTATCGGGGCACCCACTCGCGGGATTTTTCGGCCCTGATGATCAGCGGGTGGTGGGACGATGACTTCCCCGGCACCGAAAGCAACTGGGCGCTGATGAGCCGCCATGGTACCGGACCTCAACGCCTGATCGTCGG
>CADEGB010000608.1 GCA_902826755.1 uncultured Gemmatimonadota bacterium | reverse complement strand
CCGAGGGCGAGTTCGAACGCGACGTGAAGGTCACCATCCAGTCGGATCCGCCCGACTATGTCTGGAGTTTTGCCGGGGGCACGCCCCCCAAGGAATTCCTCGAAAAAGCCGGGATCTCGTTCGGCCGGAATTACCTCGCGGCCGACGTACACGCCGAGGCGACCGGTTCGACCGCGGCCGCCTGAGCGCGGTCCAGGATCAGAGGCCCAAACCGAGTTGCATGACCGGCATGAAACTCCGCCGGTGGTGCGGGGTGGGGCCATGTTCGTCGATAGCGGCCCGATGGGCCTCGGTGCCGTACCCGCGGTTGGAGATCCAGTGATACGCTGGATGGCGCCTGGCCAGACCGACCATCAAGCGGTCCCGCACGGTCTTGGCAATGATGCCGGCCGCGGAGATCGACAGGCAGAGGGCATCCCCATCGACAATGGCGTCGTGATCGTACCCGAGGTCAGCCATGGGCAGACCGTCGAGGACGATTTCCAGATCGGTGCGTGGCAACCTACCGAGCGCCCGTTCGGCCCGGCCGATGGCCCGGCGCATGGCGAGCACGGTGGCCCGTCGGATGTTCAGGCGATCGATCTCCGACACCGAGGCGCCACCGACCCCGATGGCGAGGGCATGAGCCCGGATCAACGCCGCGGCCACGTCCCGTTTGGGCTCCGGCAGCGTCTTGCTGTCCTTGATCCGCCGGAATCGTTTGCAGTCCACCGGAAACACCACGGCCGCAGCGACCACGGGACCCGCCAGCGGTCCGCGGCCCGCCTCGTCGACACCGACGAGGAGCCGTCCCGCCCGCCACGCGCGTTGTTCCCGTTCGAGAGATGGCACGCCAATGTCCCCGGAGCCGCCGCGGCCGAATGGCCGCCGACGGCGTAGTATAAACGGGCCGCCGCTCAGTCCGTCCGCAGGGCATCCACCGGGCTCATCCTCGCGGCCCGAAGGGCCGGAAGAAACGCCGCCACCAACCCGGCGCCAAGGAGCGCGACCACGGCCCCAACCAGGCTCACCGGATCGACGGCCGAAACCCCGTAGAGGAAGCGACCCGCCACCCGGGCCAGCCCCAGCGCGGCGGCGAGCCCGACGATCGTGCCGATCGCCACTGGGGTCACCCCCTCGGCCATGATCTGACGGAGCACCTGCCGCGGAGCCGCGCCGAGCGCCATCCGGAGACCCAACTCGGTTTGCCGACGCGAGACGGAGTACGACACCACCGAATAGATCCCCACCAAACCGAGCACCAGCGCCAACGCCGCGAACAGCCCGAGAAAGAACCGGAGCCGGATCGGCTCCGCCATGGCACCATCCACTACCTGTTCGAGCGTGGTCGGCCGGGTCACCGCCAGGCGCGGATCGGTGTCGGCCGCGATCCGACGAAGGGCGGCGATGACCGCGGCGGGTGCCCCACCTCCCCGAACCACCAGCGTCTTGGCCCACGATGGAGCCGCTCGCTGTTCCTCCGCCACATAGAGGACCAGCGGATTGGCACCCGTCAGCGCCGACCAGCGCACCTCCTCGGCCACGCCCACCACCACGATGGCCGCGGTGTCGCCACCGACCCCGGTCCGGAGCCGCCGGCCGATCGGATCTTCCCCGGGCCAGGCCCGATCGGCAAACGCGCGGTTGACGATGCCCACCCGGGTCGTCCCGATCCGGTCGGTGGATTCGATCGGCCGGCCCGCGACGATCGGAATCCGCATGGTCCGGAAAAAATCCGCGGACACCGGACGAAAGTAGGCATTCGGCGCGGTGGGCCCCTGGAGTTCCGGCCGCCCCTCCACGCTGACGGTCCCCTGCCAGCCGCCGTCCCGAAGCGGCAGGCGACCCACCCAGGCGGCGCCGGTCACGCCCGGGAGCGCGGCCGCCCGATCCCGAACCTCCCGGAGGATCCGGGCGCGACCCTCGGGAGAGAAATCGTCGCCCGCGGCAACGACATCGGCGGAGACAACGCCGGCGGGATCGAACCCCGGGTCGAGCGCCAGCAACGCCGAGACCGAGCGGATCAGCAGCAGCGCCCCGACCACCAGCACGACGGCCACGGCGGCCTCGGCGCCGA
>CADEGB010000607.1 GCA_902826755.1 uncultured Gemmatimonadota bacterium | reverse complement strand
GGTGCCGAGATCGAACGTGACCGTCTCGGCCAACTCGCCATCGGGGCGGATCCGCCGGAAGGTGTGTTCTCCCACCTTGCGGTACTTGGTCACACCCCGGGCGGGGTTGTCGCTCGGGAGGTAGATCGACCCGAGCCCGCCCTCCCACCGGATCACCTCCATCTCGCCACCGAACGACCCCGCGTAGCTGCCGAGGTACCGATCGAGCTCGGCGTCGGCGGCGGCGATCTTCCGGGCCGAGTCACCCCGAGCGGCGGCGATGGCCGGCGCCATCAGCTCGTAGGCCCGTTGCGCCAGACCGAACGCGTTCCCATCGATCGCGTTGATCATCGTCACCGTCGCCACCTTGTCCTCTGGCTTGAGCAGCAACTGGGTCCGATACCCCGGGCAGCTTCCGCCGTGGCCGACGAAGGTCTTTCCATCGGAACGCCAGACCTGAAAGCCGAGGCCCCAGGTCGTCTCCCACGCCGGGTCGACGAAATGGACCCGATGCATCTCCCGGAGCGTGTTGGCCGCCAGTACCTCGGAGCCGCCGCGGCTCAGGAGCCGGAACTGCCACGAAGCAAACCGGGCCAGATCGAGCGCGGTGGAGGCGTACCCCGCCGCCGGGGCAATTCCCTTGGCCTCGTAGAACGGCAGGATCCGGCGATCGCCCTCGCGCTCCCAGCCGCCGTATCCGGTCGCCAGCCGCTTACCCCGTTCCTGCGCGGGCATGTCCGAGTAGGTGTCGCGGAGACCAAGGGGGTCGAGGAGGTTGGCGCGGACGTAGTCGGCGTAGGGACGACCGGATGCCGCGGCGACGATTTCGCCCGCCAGGGTCAAGCCGAGGTTCGAGTACTGGAAATAGGTCTCCGGCCGGTAGAGCATCTCCTGCGACGACACGGCGCTGATGATCTGCTCCCGGGTCGGGAACTCGAAACTCGGCGCGCTCCAGTACGGGTAGGCCGCTTCCCGCGGGAGGCCGGCGGCGTGGGTCAGGATGCCCTCGACCGTGACCGCGCCATCCTCCGGCTTTGGGTTCTTGATCGTGAACCAGGGCAGGTGCTTGGCCACCGGATCGTCGAGCCGGACCTTGCCTTGATCGCGAATCTGCATCAGCGCCACGCTGGTGAACAGCTTCGAGATCGAGCAGATGCTGTAGAGGGTCGACGGCGTGGCCGGCGTGCGGCGCTGGATGTCCGCGTACCCCGTGGCGCCCTGCCAGATCACGTCCTGATCGAGCACCACGGCGGCCGAGATTCCCGGCAGCCGTTTGTAGGCCCGTTCGGCATCGAGCCACTTCTCGAGGACGGTGGTGGCTTCCTTGACCCGGGGATGGTCGGCCACCGACTGGGCCGCCGCGGAACTGGCCAGGGTGCCCAGCAGCAGGGCGAACGACACGATCCGGTTCATCGCATGCTCCTTCGAAAGGTCAGACGTCGCGACGGACCCGAGCCACCGCCGCCACCACGCGGTCGATCTCGGCTGGGGTGACGCAGATGTTGGGGCTCAGGCGGAGACCGCCGGTGTTGGACCCGATGATGCCATGGTCCCGGTACAGCTTCTCGTGCATCGCCGCTGCCCGCGCTGTCTCGGCCTGGATGACGACCACCCCCAGGCGGAGGCTCGGGTCGGTCGAGGTGACCAGCGGAATGTTGTGACTCCGGAGTCCGGCCACCAGTCGATCGGTCAGGATCCCGATCCGCTCGGCCACCACGGCTGGCCCGACGCGCTCGTGGAACTCGAGCGCGGCCATCAGGCCCGCCGTGGCCGCGTCGTTGCGCTGTCCCATCGTCTCGAACTTCCGGGCGCCCTTCACGGCGGGGTCCTTCCGATCGCCCCAGCCCACCCCGATGACGCCGGGCCAGATCCGTTCGAGTCGGTCCGCCCGGACATAGAGGAAGCCGATTTCCCGCGGACCCATCAGCCACTTCTGCCCGCTGGCGGAGTACGAGTCGCACGCCATGTCGCGCACGTCGATGGGCATGGCCGCGAAGGTCTGGGCTCCGTCGACGTGAGTGTAGATGCCCCGCTCCCGGGCCCACTGACAGAGTTGGACCGCGGGCAGCTTGAGGCCACTCG
>CADEGB010000606.1 GCA_902826755.1 uncultured Gemmatimonadota bacterium | reverse complement strand
CGCCGTTCGGCCCGAGAAATCCGTAGATCGATCCGCGCGGCACCGCGAGCGTCAGTCCATCGATCGCGAATCCGCCGGCCCGATAGCCGACCCCCTCGAACCTGATCGCCTCGGTCATCGTTTCCCTCCCTCGACGATGTCTTTCCATGCCTGCTGGAGTTCTTCTGGTGCCACGCCAAGTCGCGCCGCTTCGGCCAGCGCTTCGCGGACCACTCGCCGGGCCTGGCCGACGCGTTCCCGATGCCGCTGATCCGTTGAAGGACTGGCAACGAACGTCCCGGCCCCCTGCCGCATCTCCGCAAACCCGGCCTGTTCGAGGAGGCGGTACGCCTGCACTACCGTGGCGGGGTTGATCCGGAGTTCCCGAGAGAGATGGCGCACGGAAGGCAGCGGATCTCCCTCCGACAGCACGCCGCCGCCCACCAGCCCTTTTAGCCGGCTTGCGATCTGTTCGTAAAGCGGAACCGGACTCCGGCCGTCCACGTCGGCAAGCGACGTGAGGACGAAACCGGGCAGACCGTTGCCCTTGGGCGGCACGGAGGGACTCATGGCCCGGTTGCGAAGCAAGCCCCGGGCCAGTGTGTCGGTGTACCGACACAGCAATACGCAACCGCATACGGACACAAGGGTTTGCCACGCAGCGGCCGGTTCGACCCGGCGGGGCAGTTCGAGGCGCGGGTGCCGTGTTGCGCCGCGATCCGGGCAAAGGCGGCGGAGCCGGTGCTATCGTTCGGGGGTCTCAATCCGCGAGCCCCCGATGTCCAGCGACGAGTTCTCCCTCTACGATCTTCGCGTCGAGGTGGTGGCCAACCGGGGCCGGATGCTCTGCCACGAGCAGATCGGCGACTACTTCGAGGTCAGCGGTGGTCGGATCGCGTTCCCGCCGGGCCAGGGCTTCCCGCTTTACGCCATGGCTGCTCTCCTGCCCCTGCTCCCCGCCAAACAACGGGACACCGCGCCGACCGATTGGATGACGACCGACTCGGACATTGCCTGTCCCGACGTGCACTGCGGGGCGGTGTTCCGGATTTCCCGGATGGGCAAACGGGTGTTCCGCCACAGCGAGGAGTCGGGTGAACCGCTGGGCGGGCCGCGATGATTCCCCTGATCGATCTCGCGCCCGACTACTCGATTCCCCGACTCATCCTCGGCGGCTGGCAACTGTCCGCCGGCCATTCCGGGCGGCTGGTCGATCCGACGCCGACCTTCGACGAGTGGGACCATTGCCTCGACCGCGGCGCCAACACCTTCGACTGCGCCGACATCTACGCCGGGGTCGAGGCGCTGATCGGCGACTACATCAGGCGGCGGCTGGCCCGCGGGCAGGCGCCACCCCAGGTCCACACCAAGTTCGTGCCCGACCTCGAAGTCCTCCCGACCATCGACCGGCGGTATGTGGCGGGTGTGATCGACCGCTCGCTCCGCCGGCTCGGGGTCGAGCGGCTCGACCTGGTCCAGTTTCACTGGTGGGACTACGAAATCCCCGGCGCCGTCGAGACCCTCCACTGGCTCGACGACCTCCGGAGCGACGGCAAGATCCGACTGATCGGCCTCACCAACTTCGACACGTTGCACCTCGACCGCCTGGTGGCGACCGGCGTGCCCATCGCCTCGCTCCAAGTGCAGTACTCCCTCCTCGACCAGCGGCCGGCCCGCGGCCTGGCCCACTGGGCGGCGGTCCACGACGTGGCGCTTTTGTGCTATGGCACGCTGGCTGGCGGTTTCCTCGCCGATCGATGGCTGGGCGCGGCCGAGCCCGACCAGCCGGCCAATCGTTCCCTGGTCAAATATCGGCTGATCATCGAGGATGGCGGTGGGTGGGCCTGGTTCCAGCGGGTGCTGGGCGCGGTGCGGAACGTCGCGGATCGCCACGGCGCCGACATCGCGACGGTGGCGTTGCGGTGGGTCCTCGATCGAGAAGGCGTTGGCGCCGCGATTGTCGGGATCCGCCCGGGCGGGCGGATCGCGTCGTTGGAGGCGGCCTTCGATCTCCGCCTCACCGATGCCGATCTGGCACTCATTGGGGAGGCGACTGGCCCGACCCCCGGCCCACTGGGTGACAGCTATGCCGCGGAACG
>CADEGB010000605.1 GCA_902826755.1 uncultured Gemmatimonadota bacterium | reverse complement strand
ACCCATATCGGCGGTTCGACTACACCACTGGGGTGTCGGGCCCGCCCTTCGATCCGGCCCGCCCGGTCAACGAATCAGCGGCCAACACCGGACTCCGGGATCTGCCGCCGGCCGAGCCCGCGTTCATCTGGTATCCGTACCGCGCGTCCGCGGACTTCCCGCAGGTCGGTGCCGGGGGGCGGACGGCGCTGGCGGGCCCGGTGTTCCGGGCGGAGCGGTACCCCGATGGCGGGGCGCTCCCAGGATACTACGATGGTAAGCTGTTCATCTATGACTGGATCCGGAACTGGATCAAGGTGGTGACCCTCTCGCCAACGGGCGACTACGAGGCGATGGAGCCGTTCCTGCCCGGGCAGAAGTTCGCGGCGCCGGTTGATCTGGAACTCGGGCCGGACGGGAGCCTGTATCTGCTCGAATACGGGATCGGGTGGTTCAAGCAGAACCCGGACGCTGGCCTGTCGCGGATCGCGCTCCCCGGGCGTTAGGCTGGCGGGTCGTGACCGGCCCCGCTTCGAGGGCCCTCCGGCGTCAGCTGATCCCGCCGGCCAGACGCCCGAGGAGCAGGAGCGCGACGTAGACGACGATCCCCCCACCCACCATGACACCGCGCACGCCCCCGGGGATGCCGGATCGGCCGACGGTGTGGTAGAGCCCGGCACCGAGCCATGGAAGCGCCAGGATCGTCACGCCCCACCCGAGCCTGGCGCCGGCCGACCGACCGCCGCCGCGGCTCAGGTCGGCAAAGGCCAGGGTGGCCCAGACCGCGTAGAGCATCAGGGGGAAGAAGAACACCACGATGTTGAGTCCCGACTGGAGCAGGGACGGGATCGGATAGCCGATCGTCGATTCCATGACGGCCTCGAGCCTAACGTTGAGGGGACGGCGGGGTCCGGCCGAGTTCGACCAGGACGAGGATCGCGCCGAGCACCGGGAGCGCCAATGCGGTGAGGCCGCGCCGGACGGTCGGGCCGGTGCCGTCCGGCCGATCAGCCAGGGCCAGGAAGGCCAGGCCGGTGGACACCGTGTACAACAGGAACGGCAGCAGATAGGCGACCATGACGTAGAGCAGCGTCATCGGGTCGCGACGGGCCAGGAGAATCGCGATCGCGTCCATGGGTCAGCTCCCCGCCGGGCCGGGCAGGGCGATCCGGGCGGTGTCCGGCGGTGAAAAGGGGTGAACCGGGGGAACCACGGGCGCGGTGGCACCGCCCGGGAGGGTGGGCTGCGGCGGCGGCGCGGGTTCCTTCTGCCACCAGTCGCTGTACCGTTCGTCGCCCGGGTTGTTGAGGAAGCTGGCGATGGCCGCGGCCTGATGGAAATAGCTGGCGGGTTCACCGAAGACCGGGAGGCGGAGCCCTTCGCACGGCAGGAAGCTGACCAGCACGGCAGGTCGAGCCGACGCGAACCGGTTGTTCGCGAAACAGTTGCCCACGTGGCCGAATCCGCTCATCGCGAGATCCGCCTGGCCGGATTCGAGGATCACGTTGTCGATGATCCGGTTGTTGGTCGACGGGTAGTAGTTCCGGTCCTGTTGACCGATGATCATCACGCCAGCGCGTCCGCTTCGCTCGATCCGGTTCCGGGTGATCAGATTGTCGTTGCCGCCGAGAATGGTGAAGCCGTTGGATCGGTTGCCGATCACCAGGTTCCCCATGAAGACGGTGCCCCGCTGGGGCGGGTACGGCTCGATGTCGAAGGTGTTCGGATCGAGGCCGGGTCCGTGGTTGTTCCGCCAGATCGATTCAACGACGTAGAGTTCGCCGCCGGAATTGGTGCCCGAGTAACCGAGGGCGTTTCGCTCGGCCAGGACGTGGCGGACCACGGCGCGGCAGGGCTGACAGCCACCGATGTAGAAGCCCGAGTCGGGCGACCCGTTGGCGTAGCTGTGCTCGATCACGCCGTCGGTCGACTCGTAAGCAAAGATCCCGTAGTCGCCATTGGTGAGCGCGGTGAGGTAGGACCCCCGGTAGCCGGTCACGCCGCTCCAGATCACGCCGTTGAGGGCGTAGGCCCGCACGGTCAGGTTCTCGACCGCCACCGCATCGGCAAAGACGGCAACGCCGTTCGGCCGCTGGAATTCGCCGTCCAGG
>CADEGB010000604.1 GCA_902826755.1 uncultured Gemmatimonadota bacterium | reverse complement strand
AACCAAGACGTTCGCGTCGTTGTGCTCCCGGGCCAATTTGGCGACCTCCGGACTCCAGGCCACGGCCGCCCGGACGCCGTGGTGGCGGTTGGCCGCGTACGACATCCCGAGCCCGGTGCCGCACAGCAGCACCGCCCGCTTCACTTCCCCTCGCGCCACCTTGTCAGCCACGACGTGCGCGTAGTCCGGGTAGTCCGTCGAGTCGGTGGAGTGAGTCCCGACGTCCACCGGCGCGTACCCAAGCGCCGCCAACTCGGCCTTGAGCCGCTCCTTGAGCGGGAAGCCGGCGTGATCGGCTCCGATGGGGATGGTTTCGGCCATGGCCTTCGTTCTCGCGCGGTGATTCAGGGGTGGTCGAGTCAGGGGTGAACAATGGCGCCAATGGCGAAGCGGGACAACCGCCCAGCCCGGCCCCTCACGGCGGCCGGGTCTGGCGTTCGATTGCCTGAGGCATTACACCGGCGGCCACCCGTCAGTAGGGGTAGAAGCCCCGGCCGCTCTTCCGACCCAGATGGCCGGCCGCCACCATGCGGCGGAGCAACGGACACGGCCGGTACTTCGGATCGCCGAGCCCCTTGTGCATCACTTCGAGGATCGCGAGGCAGACGTCGAGACCGATGAAATCGGCCAGCGCCAGCGGCCCCATCGGGTGCGCCATCCCGAGCTTCATGACGGTGTCGACGGCACCGGGTGTCGCGACGCCTTCCATCACCGTGTAGATCGCCTCGTTGATCATCGGCATCAGGATCCGGTTGGCCACGAAACCGGGATAGTCCTGAACCTCGACCGGGACCTTGGCGAGTTCCTTCGACATCGCGAGCACCGCGGCGGTGGTCGCGTCGCTGGTGGCGTGGCCCCGGATCACCTCGACGAGTTGCATCACCGGCACCGGGTTCATGAAATGCATCCCGATGACGTTTTCGGGCCGCTTCGTCCGCGCCCCGATCTCGGTGATCGAGATTGAGCTGGTGTTGGAGGCCAGGATCGCGTCCGCGGCGCAGATCCGGTCGAGCGACTCGAAGATCGAGAACTTGAGGGTCGGGTTCTCGGTGGCGGCCTCGACCACGACCTGAGCGGGCGCCGCCGCGTCGAGCGAGGTCGATGTCTGGATCCGCCCCAGGATCTGCCCCGGCGCGTCGGCGGGAATGGTCCCTTTCTTGGCCTGTCGGTCGAGGTTGGCCTGGATCGTGGTGCGGGCCTTCTCGAGCGCGGCCGCGGACACGTCGATCAGAGTCACGCTCCAGCCGTACTGGGCGTACACGTGGGCAATCCCGTTCCCCATGGTACCCGCGCCGATTACCGCCGCCTGTTTCATCGTTCCTCCCGGAAGTCATGCCGGCGGATCAGGAAGATCGCGCCGGCCATCAATGCCACGGTGGCCAACAACCCGCCCTCCGGCCCGAAGGCGCCACCGGTCAGCCACCCCGGTTCCCCCGGCTGGAAGTCGAGCCACGGAATATCAAACGGCAACCCGCTCACCGGCGCCGCCGAGCCGGCCAGCGCCAGGTTCCAACCCCAATGAGCACCAGTCGCCGTGCCGATGCCACCCTGGGAGAAAAAGGCCAACGCCAGGAACATCCCCGCCAGGGCAATGTTGCCCATCGCCAGCACGGTCAGATCCGGATTGGCCCAATGGGCCCCGGCAAACAGCACCGAGGTGATGACGATGGCCGCCGGCCGGCCGACCCCGCGAGCCATCCCCTCGACGGCCAAGCCCCGAAACGCCAACTCCTCCATGAACGCGGGCGGCAACAGGAGAACGGCCACCAGGCCAAGGCGCCCGAGGTAGCTGCCCACGCTGCCACCGTCGAGGTGCCAGCCGGAGCCGGTGATCAACCCAAGGGCCAGCGCAACCACCGCGACGCCGACACCCAAACCGGCGCCCCGCAGAAACCCCCGCCCGCCCTCGGCCGGCGGGCACCACCCGAGTTCGCCCGCCGTCAGCCCCAGCGCCCGCCGGCCCATGGCCCAGGTAAGAAGGCCATATACCAAGATCCCCGTACCGGCCTGGACCAACGTGGCCCACCCCACGCCAAGCCGTCCGCACGGCCAGGCGGCGCCGCTCGCGCCAAGCAACCACTGGCGCGCCGCCACCCC
>CADEGB010000603.1 GCA_902826755.1 uncultured Gemmatimonadota bacterium | reverse complement strand
GCCGTGGCCCTCGCTTGGCGGCACCTCGGCGCCCGGCTGGTGCCGCTCCGGCCGGGGATCATGGAGTGGCCGCCGCTGGCCCGGATGCTCGCGCTCGGGCTGCCAATCGGCTTCCAGATCCTCTTCGAGTACGGGGTCTTTGGGGGAGTCGGGCTGCTGATGGGGCGGTTCGGGACCGAGGCCGTGGCAGGCCACCAGATCGCGCTCAATCTGGCGGCCCTCACCTTCATGGTGCCCTTCGGCGTCGGGGCCGCCACTTCGGTGCTGGTCGGGCGCGCGGTTGGAGGGGAACGGCCGGACGAGGCACGGCGGCGGGCCGCGGCAGGCCTGATCGTCGGGGGCGGCTTCATGGTGTTCACGGCCATCATGTTCGTGGCGGCCCCCGGGCTGCTGGCGGGGCTGTACACCCCGGACCTGGGGGTGGCGGCCCTGGCGGCCGCGCTGCTGCCGTTGGCCGGGGCTTTCCAGGTCTTCGATGGGATCCAGGCCGTTGCCCTGGGCGCACTTCGGGGCGTGGGAGACACCCGGGTTCCCGTCCTCATCAACCTGACCGGGTACTACCTGATTGGCCTCCCGATCGGGCTCTGGCTCGGATTCGGACAGGATTGGGGCCCTCGGGGCCTCTGGTGGGGCCTTGTGGCGGGCCTCCTGGCCGTCGCGGCCGTCCTGGTGGGGCGGGTACGCGTGCGCCTCGGCCGGGATCTGGTCCGGCTCCGGATCGACCATTCCCCGGCTCCCCCGGGGACCTGAGGGGTGGCTTCAGACCCCGGCCAGCCGGTTCCGGATGGCGTTCTCCGACATAGATTTCGGTCGATCCCCGCACCGAGAGCGTCATGGCGACCCAGGCACTTCCCGAGACCCAGACCGACACGTTCCCAATCAACGGAACCGACTACATCGAGTTCTATGTCGGCAACGCCAAACAGAGTTCCATTTACTATCGCGCCGCGTTCGGATTCAAGCTCGTGGCCTACCGCGGCCCGGAAACCGGCGTCCGCGACCGGGCCAGCTACCTCCTCGAACAGAATAAGCTCCGCTTCATCCTGACCTCGCCGCTCGGACCCGATGGCGACATCGCCGCCCACGTCCGGACCCACGGCGACGGGGTGCGCGATTTGGCCTTCTGGGTCGACGACGCGCGGGACTCGTACGCCAAGGCCATCGCCCGCGGGGCGGAATCGGTCCACGAGCCGAAGGTCCTCGCCGACGCCGACGGGGAAGTGGTCATCGCCGCCATCAAAACGTATGGCGACACGATTCACTCGATCGTCGAGCGCCGCAATTATCGCGGCCTGTTCATGCCGGGCTTCGTGCCGACCTCCTCGCCGTTCCAAGGGGTGAGCCCGGGGCTCCAGTACGTCGATCACTGCGTCGGCAATGTCGAACTCGGCCGGATGAACCACTGGGTGTCGTTCTACGAACGGGTGCTCGGTTTCTTCAACCTCCTCTCGTTCGACGACAAGGACATCAGCACCGAGTATTCGTCGCTGATGTCGAAGGTCATGTCCAACGGCAACGGCCGGATCAAGTTCCCGATCAACGAACCCGCCAGCGGCAAGAAGAAATCGCAGATCGAGGAATATCTCGACTTCTATCGCGGGCCGGGCGTTCAGCACATCGCGCTTGCCACCAACAACATCATCGAAACCGTCTCCACGTTGCGGGCGCGCGGGGTCGAGTTCCTGTCGGTGCCGTCGAGCTACTACGACACCGTCCTCGATCGGGTCGGCACCATCGACGAGGACCTCAAGCCCCTCCGCGATCTCGGCATCCTGATCGACCGCGACGACGAGGGTTATCTCCTCCAGATCTTCTCCAAACCGGTGCAGGACCGCCCCACGCTGTTCTACGAGATCATCCAGCGAAAGGGTGCCAAGAGCTTCGGGAAGGGCAATTTCAAGGCGCTCTTCGAGTCGATCGAACGGGAGCAGGCGCTCCGGGGAAATCTCTGAGATGCCGGTGTATCACACCCTGGGACGGATGCCGCGGAAGCGGCACACCGTGTTCCGGAAGCCCGATGGCGGCATCTATCAGGAACAGTTGGTCGGCAACGAGGGGTTCACCGGGCCCGCCTCGCTGCTCTGTCACATCCATCCGCCGACCACCATCCTGAGCGCGCGTCGGCC
>CADEGB010000602.1:1034-2130 GCA_902826755.1 uncultured Gemmatimonadota bacterium | reverse complement strand
GGCGGCGACCCCGATGGTGCCAATGATCGTCACCGGGATGGCGTAACCCTTCCCGAGGGTGATGGCCATGATGGTGTGGGCCACCAGCAGGCCGGCCCCGACGGCGATGGTCACGGCAATGGACGAGAAGCGCTCGCGGCCGGTCATTTCCGCTCCGGTAGGATCGCGCGTTCACCCGAAGCCTGGGCCATGAGCCGCTCGGTAAAGTCGAGCCGCTCCTCCAGCTCGACGATTCGGGCATGGGCGGACTCGAGCTCGCCCATCCGCTGCTCGAGGTCTTCGAGCCGGGCCGCGGCCATTTGGCCGGAAGTGAGCCCGACGGCCTCCGCCTTCTTGAGTCCGGCCTTCCGCCTGATCGCGAGCAGAATCAGCGATCCCGCCGTCATCAGCGGGAACAACTCCTCGGGCCCGTTGGCCATCCCCACGAACGCCATCAGCATGACCGTCACGCCAACGTGGACCACCAGGTCGAACCCGTCGATGCCGAGATGTCGCCGCACCCAGCTCATCGAGGCCCCTTTCCTTCGACCAGCGCCCGCTCGCCCGTCGTCCGAGCCAGCATTCGCTCGGTGAAGTCGAGCCGTTCTTCGAGTTCGAGGACCCTGGCCTGGGCGACCTCGAGGTCGTTGAGACGCTGCTCGACATCCTCGAGTCGAAGCGCGGCGACCTCGCCGGTTGACAACCCGGTCCGCGGCGCCGACCGCAGTGCCAGTTTCCGCCGGATGCCGAGCAACACCAGCGACGCGGCGCCGGTCAGGAACATGAGGCCGTCGTCGTGGGTGATTTCCTCGACACCGATCATGACCAACAGGGTGATGGCCCCGTGGAGCACGACGTCGAACCCGTCGATCCCCCAACGTTCCCGAAAGGTGGTCATAGCGGTGTGTTCACCGCGTCGACGGCTTCCGGGATCTGCCCCGGTGCGGGGGAGGCCGGATCGGCCAGCATCCGCTCCGCGAAGTCGAGCCGCTCCTCGAGTTCAAGGACCCGCTGCTCGAGCTGGACCACCCGTTCCGCCGCCATCTCGCCGGTGGTGAGACCGGTGACGGGGTCCTTCTTGGCCCCGCTCAACCGGCGCCCGAGGGCCTCGCCGATC
>CADEGB010000602.1:0-1024 GCA_902826755.1 uncultured Gemmatimonadota bacterium | reverse complement strand
ACGCCGATCGGGCCCAGCAGCAGGGCGACGACAGCCCCTCCCGTTGCGAGGAACAGCCCGAAGAAGCCGGCTTCACCCATGGAAGCGTTCCTTTCGCGGCCCGGTGCCCGCAGCGCCGAGGCCGGCGGGGCCCCCCCCGGCTGCGATCGAACGTTCGCCGGTGGCCTGGGCCAACATTCGCTCGGTAAAGTCGAGGCGTTCCTCGAGCTCGAGAACCCGGGACTCGGCGGCCTCCAACTGGGCCACCCGTTCTTCCAGTTCCTCCAGCCGGGTCGCGGCCATCTGGCCGGTGGTGAGCCCCGCCGGATCCGCCGCCCCGCGCCGAAGCGCCCACGCCCGGCGGACCCCGAACGCTGCCACCGACGCACCGGCCACCAGCATTGGAAGCACGTCGGCGGCTGGGCCACGGGCCACCGTGGCGAAGAAGCCCATGGCAAGCCCGGTGAGCGTCGCGTGAATGATGACGTCGACGGGATCGAGCCCGAAGTGGCGACGGAACCAGGTCACCGCGGCAACTCCCGGGACGGCTCCTTGTTCTGGAGCAGGAGCCGCTCGGCAAACTCGAGCCGGCCGAGCAGTTCGTTCCGCTCCTCTTCCCCCGCCGCGACCCGGGCCTCGAGATCCTGGAGTCGGCCCTCGAGATCAGGGGACGGGGCGATGCCGCCCTCGAGACGACGCGCAATGGCCTTGCCGACGGGACCCCGGAAGATCAGCACGGCACCGGTCACCACCGTGAGGATCGCAACGACCAAGACGGGTGCGACGTCATCAGGCAGCATGCTACGAGCCCTTTCGCTCGATCGGCTGGCCTTCCCGGCCCTGGGCCAGGAGCCGCTCCGAAAAATCGACCCGCTCTTCCAACTCGGCCATCCGATGGTCGATGCCCTCGAGTTCGGCCACCCGGGCCCGGAGGTGCTCCACTTCGCCCGCCACGGCAGGATCCACCGCCCGGCCCTCCCTCCGTCGCCCCCAGGCCCGGATGCTCCGGAACAAGATCCACCCCGTGACGCGGCTTCAGCTGATC
>CADEGB010000601.1 GCA_902826755.1 uncultured Gemmatimonadota bacterium | reverse complement strand
CCACTGGCCCCCTGAATCCGGAGCAGGGCCGCAAAGCGGGCTCCGGTGAGGCTCCGGACCGATCGAAGCTCCGTTCCTTTGGCCAGTTCCTTGGCCCAGCGAATGGCTTCCTGCTCCTGGACCGTTTGGGCAACCGTTCCGGCCGCCGGGCGGGGACCGGCCGACTTCTGGCGGTCTTCCTGGCTCTTGCGCAGTCGCTGGAGGTACTCCGGTTCGTTCGACACAGCACCCTCGAATGACGAAAACAGGTCCCTAGGATAAGGTAGAGTCGAGGGTCTTGGAAGAGGGCGGGTCGGCGAGCTGACGGGCTAAGGGGACCGGCGCCCGCCGGTTTGGGCCAACTTGAGGCCGTGGGCAAAGGAGCGCTGGGCCTGGAGGATGGTCGCTTCCCGAGCCGTTTGGAGCTCCTCGGCGTCGAGTCCCAGCTGGCCGGGAAAGAGCGCCTCGTACCGGGCGGCGGGCGCGTCCGCGGTTTCGTCGGTGATTTCGGCAAGCAACGCCGCCGCCCGCCGGATCTGATCCGAGCTCTGGCGGAGAACGTCGACTGGGCGGGTTGCCGAAACCGGTCTGATCATGCGTCCGTACTCCAAGCCTGATCGTGGCCTTTCGAATAGCAGGTATCGGCACCACCTTCCGGAACCTTGAATCGTCCTTCGGACCCCTGCTGGAGATCCCCGTGTCCCTTCGGATCGAGAATCTGTCTAAGACGTACCCCAACGGCGTTCGGGCCCTGGCCGGCGTCAACCTCACCATCGGCACCGGAATGTTTGGGCTCCTCGGCCCCAACGGCGCCGGTAAGTCGAGCCTGATGCGGACCATCGCCACGCTTCAGCTCCCCGACAGTGGTTCGATCCAGTTCGGTTCGATCGATGTCCTGACCCAGCCGGACGAACTTCGGAAGGTGCTCGGCTACCTGCCCCAGGAGTTCGGCCTCTACCCCAATCTCTCGGCCGAGCACACGCTCGACCATTTCGCCACGATGAAGGGCGTGATCGACGCCGGCCAGCGGAAGGCGCTGGTGGCCTCGCTGCTCCAACAGACCAACCTCTACGATGCCCGGAAGAAGCATGTCGGGACGTTCTCGGGCGGGATGAAGCAGCGGCTCGGCATCGCCATCGCGCTCGCGGGTTCGCCCCGGTTGCTGATCGTCGACGAGCCCACCGCCGGACTCGATCCGACCGAACGCCACCGGTTCCTCAACCTCCTGGCCGAGATCGGGCAGGACATCGTCGTCATCCTGTCGACCCATATCGTCGAGGACGTCCGGGAGCTCTGCAACGCGATGGCCATCATCAACAAGGGTCGGGTGGTCGTAGCGGGCGATCCGCAGGAGATCGTGGAGCGGCTCCGCGGCCGGCTCTGGCGGAAGAAGGTCACCAAAGCGGAACTGCCGGCCGTCAAGGCGAGCCATCAGGTCATTTCGTCTCAGCTGCTGGCCGGCGTCCCGGTGGTCCACGTCTTCGCCGACGCCGCGCCCGGCGAGGGCTTCACCGCCATCGAGCCCGACCTGGAAGACGTCTACTTCCACCAGCTCGGCCTGGCCGGCCAGGCCGAGGCGGCCTGACATGTTCGGCACCGTCTTCCGGTTCGAAATCCGGTACCACCTGACCAGGCCGATCACCTGGTTCTACTTCACGATCTTCCTGGCGCTGGCCTTCTTCTTCCTCGCCACCGACGCGGTGCAGATCGGCGGCGGCGCCGGACAGGTCAAGCGGAACGCCCCGTGGGTCATCGCCCAGACGATGGTGATCCTGGTTGCGGTGGGTCAGGTCATCCTCACAGGTCTGGTCGGCACCGCGGTGCTTCGCGACTACCAGTACCAAACCCACGAGCTGCTGTTCACCACCCCCATCACCCGGTTCGCCTACCTCGGCGGCCGGTTCGCGGGCGCGTTCGTGGTGATGGTCGTCGTCCACCTCGGGATCCCGCTCGGCCTGATCCTTGGCCCCCTGATGCCGTGGGTCGATCACGCCAAGATGGGGCCGGTGGACCTGGGCGTCATCGGGATCCAATTCGCGACCCTGGTGATCCCGACGGTGTTCCTGCTCAGCGCAATCTTTTTTGCGGTCGGCGCCCTGACCCGGAGCCTGTTCGCCATCTACACCCAGGGCATCGTGCTGCTGGTGGCCTGGACGATCACGAG
>CADEGB010000600.1 GCA_902826755.1 uncultured Gemmatimonadota bacterium | reverse complement strand
CATCTCCGCAAGAGTTCTGATGCGACGGTGCACGTCGGACCGCCGGCGACGTGTCGGCGGAATGGGACTTAAAATCCCTCGGGGGCAACCCCATGTGGGTTCGAATCCCACCCCGAGCATCCATCCTCCCATCCCGCGGTTAGCCCGGCTGCTCCGTCGGCGGCTGGGTGCCACCCCTCGCCCAGGCTCAGGGGCGCGGGCGCTGGGATCGGCGCCAGATCGTCGCCATCGAACACCCACGTACAGGCCGAGTCCGGGTCCCGAAACGCCGCCACTTCGAACCCGTGCCGCTCGAGTCCCGCGGCCATCCGTTGCGCTCCCTGGACCGCGCCGGGATGGTCGGACACCAGTATGGCAATCCGAACTACCTCGGGGTCGGTCAGCATCGGGCCAGCCAACGCCGCGACGCCGACCGTCCCGGTCGCGCCGTCTACGACAGCGGAGCGACGCCGGTCGATCACAATCCGGGAGGTGGCCAGCCGGTTCGGATGGAGAACGATGCCGAGCCAGGCGGCGGTCCAGTCGGGTTCGGACGCATGACCATCGACGCGGAGGATCGTCACGTCGTGGGTCGAATCGACAACCAGGTTGAGGGGCACGGGTGCCTTGGCGATTGGTGTTGATCGAAGTCTCGGGAGCCCGGGCCAAGAAAGCCCTCCGATTCGGATGAAGGGCCGTTTACCGAAGAGTGCGCCGTCAGGGGTTGCCCTCGAAGAGGGCGGTCGAGAGGTAACGCGCCGCTGAGTCGGGCGCGATCATCGCCACCCGAGCGGATTGGCCCAGCTCTTTCGCCACCTGGGCGGCGATCCACCCGATGCCTCCGCTCGACATGCCCAGGAACAGTCCTTCCTCGCGCATCAACCGCCGCGCGAACGGAAACGCGTCTTCCTCCCACACCGTTCGGATCTCATCGACCACGGCCCGGTCGAAGTTGGCGGGTACGAACCCCGGCCCCATGCCCTGAAACTGATGCTGACCCCGGACGCCGCCGGAGAGCACCGGCGAGCGCGCCGGTTCGACCGCGATGATCCGGACCCCGGGCGCCCGTTCCTTGAGATACCGGCCGACGCCGCTGATCGTGCCACCAGTGCCCGACCCATACACGAACGCGTCGATCCGACCCTCCATCTGTTCCCACAACTCGGGCCCGGTGGTCTCGTAGTGGATCCGCGGGTTGGCCGGGTTGGTGAACTGGTTCGGCATCCACGCACCCAAGCGGTCCCGAATGGCCTCCGCCTCCTCGATGGCGGCCAGCATCCGTCGCTCCGGATCGGTCAGCACCAGCTCCGCACCGTATCCGGCCAGGGTTCGCTTTCGCTCCTCGCTCATCTGGGCCGGAAGCGCCAGGATCAGCCGATACCCGCGGGCTGAGGCCACCTGGGCCAGGCCGATCCCCGTGTTGCCCGACGTTGGCTCGACGATCGTGCCCCCGGGTGGGATCAGCCCGCGCCGCTCGGCGTCGAGGACCATGCCGGGCGCCGTCCGGTCCTTGATCGAGCCCCCGGGGTTCATGCCTTCGAGCTTGATCCAGACCTCGGCCGAGCCGGGGTCGAGTACCCGTTGCAGGCGGACCATCGGTGTCCGGCCGATGGCGGCGTCGACGGTGCCGATTGGGAGCGGGGAAGGCGCGGGCATGGGGACTCCGGGTTCGAGCATCAGGGGTTGCCAACGACAAAGCGGCCGCGAATCGGAGGACTCGCGGCCGCTGGCAGGCGACGGGATCGGCGGGCTTCAGCCCGCTGTGGGTGCTATCCGCGTTTGCCCGGGCCGAAGCCGTGGCCGTCCCCCGACTCAGTCGGGCGACAACAACAGCTGCGGGTCTTCCGGGTCGTAGCCATGAACGACCACGATAGCCGGGACCTGACCGTCTTCACAAGCGGCTCGTCAAATGGTGGACGACCGGGATGCGGCGCGGTACCTTGGACGAGTTCATGAGAAGCTCCGTGCTCCGTCGACTGCTGGCTGCCGTGGCCAGCCTTCTGGTGATCGCGCCTACGATCTCAGGGTGGGCGCACGACCAGGCCCACCACGTGGCGGCAAGCGGGGTCGACCACCCAGGACCGCTTCCTGCCAGGAGCGGGGCCGACCATGACCACGATCCCGATGACGATCGGCATTCCCACGCGGCGCCGACCCACGATCAC
>CADEGB010000599.1 GCA_902826755.1 uncultured Gemmatimonadota bacterium | reverse complement strand
CCGGTCGCTTACCGGCGCCCGGCCTCGACCGCCGATTTCCACCGCCAGGTTGAGTTTGGCGTCGGTGTCGCTGGTGGTCGCCAGCCGCTCACGCGGAATCCGGATCTCGACTCGGTTCCCGTCGAAGGTCGGCGAGATGACGGTGATCGTCTTCTTGCCCCAGTCGACCAGCCCGAACCGCCCGGAGCCGTCGTCGCGGAGGTCGAGGTAGAACTCCGCGCCGGTGGTGGCCGGATTCCCGCCACTCTGACGGCCGGAGCCCGTATTCTGATCGGTGTCGAAGAAGACGAAGCCGTCGAGCCCGTTGGCCGCGCCGTCGCTCCACCGGGTCACCGGCTCGGCAAACTGGAGGACCAGTTCGATCTGGTCCGCGTCGACCCGGCCGGATACGGACACCAGGTCGATGGCCCGGACGGAGTCCGGATTGGCCGTGGCGACGGTGGTGTCGCCGACCGGATCGTCGAACGTGAAGTCGTAGGGTTGGTCGGTGTCCGACCCGGTCGGGTCGGACCCACAGCCCGCCGCCACCAGGACGAGCATCGCCCCGGCCAGAACCGCGCGGATCACCGTTAGGCGCCTGCCCGGGCGAGCACCAGCTCGGCAAAGAGCCGGACCCCGATCCCGGTCGGCCCCTTGACCAGGGCGGCGTCCTCGCGGTCGGTATAGGCCGTGGCGGCCACGTCCAGATGGGCCCACGAATACCCCTCCACGAACTCCTTGAGGAACCACCCGGCCGTGATGCTGCCGGCCAGGCGGCCACCCGAGTTCTTGACGTCCGCGATGTCCGACTTGATCAGCTCGCGGTATTCGTCCCAGAGCGGCAGTTCCCAGACCCGTTCGTGGGCCCGCTGACCGGCCGCGATCACTTCCTGGACGAATGCGGGGTCGTTCCCCATCACACCGCCCGCCACCTGGCCGAGGGCAATGCCAATCGCCCCGGTCAACGTGGCGATGTCGACGACGGCCGCCGGTTGGTACTTGCGGGCCCACGACAACGCGTCGGCCAGGAGCAGCCGCCCCTCGGCATCGGTGTTGACGACTTCGATGGTCTTGCCGAAGTGGGTCTTGACCACGTCGGCTGGCCGGTAGGCGGTCCCGGACGGCATGTTCTCGGCGGACGGAATCAGGCCGATCACGTTGAGCTTCGGCCGGAGCCGGCCGAACGCCTCGAAGGCGCCCAGCACCGCCGCCGCGCCGGACATGTCGTACTTCATGTCCTCCATGCTCTGCGCCGGCTTGATGGAGATGCCCCCGGTGTCGAAGGTGATCCCCTTGCCGATCAGCACCACCGGCGCGCCGGTGCCGCCCCGGTACTCGAGCGCCACGAACCGGGGCTCCTCCGCCGAGCCGACCCCGACCGCCAGGATCGCCCCCATCCCTTCGCGCTCCAAGCCGGCCCGGTCGAGCACCGTACAGGGCATCCCGTGCCGGGCCGCCAGCTCGCCGGCCACCTCGGCCAGACGGGACGGGGTCAGAACGTTAGGCGGAAGCACCTGGACACCGCGGGCCAGCAGCTGCCCCGCCCCGATCGCGGCCCCGACCTCGTGGCCCCGAGCCGCCAGGGCGGCGTCCGCGTCACCCCGAAGGATTTCGAGCGAAATGAACGGGGGCTTCGGATCTTCGGGCGGCCGCTTCATCTCGCCGAAGTACCAGGATCCCTGGGCCGCGCCCTCGGCAAGGGCCTGAAAGGCCTCCCCGACCGGCACCACGGCCCGGGCCTCCGCGGGGCACGCGAGCGCCGCCGTCGGCGCGCCGAGCAGGCGGGCTCGTTTGGCCCCGACCCCGGCCCCCCGCCGAAGCGCCGCCCGGGTTGGTTCCTTGCCGACTCCAACCAGCAGCACCCGACTCGGTCCGGCCGCGGGATACGCCAGCACCGTCTCGTCACGCTTGCCGGTAAAGTCCCCGGAGGCGTAGGCGCGGGCGATGGCCCCGGCCGTCTTCGCGTCAAGCGCGGCGAGCGAGCTCGGCAGCGGGCCCTGGGGCAGCAAAGCGATGAGGAGCGGTCCAGTGTATGACTCAGGGGTAACGTCGGACAGGGACGTGGTGAACGGCATGCGGGGCTGGCTCACCGGAGGCTGGGTGGACAGGAGGCAACCGACTTCGAGTCGATGAACCTAAATGCAGCTATGACAAAAGAAAACGGGG
>CADEGB010000598.1 GCA_902826755.1 uncultured Gemmatimonadota bacterium | reverse complement strand
CGCCCGACGGCCGCGTCGACCCGTGGTCGCACTTCATCAACGTCTACATGCTCGACCGCCAGGCCAGACGCGTCGATCGCCGGAACGTCCAGGACATCTACGTGCCGCTCTACGACAAGCAGATACCACCCGGGGCCGCCCAGGTCGTGCACTACGCCTTCGATCTGCCTCGGGACGCCGCGGGGCCCGTCACGATCGAGGCCGAGCTGCGCTACCGGAAGTTCGACCTGACGATGATGCGGTTCGTGAAGGGACCCGACTATCGCATCGACCTGCCCATCACCACGATCTCGCGAGCGGCCGCTCACCTGCCTGGACGGACCGGTCCGGCCAGTGTGCCGCCGCTGTGGGAGCGCTGGAACGACTACGGCATCGGTCTGCTGCTCGAGGGCAATGCCGGCAGCGACAAAGGCGAGCTGCGCCAGGCGGAAGCGGCGTTCGCCGAGGTCGAGCGCCTCGGACGTCCGGAGGGCCCGCTGAACCTCGCCCGCGTCTACCACAAGGAAGGGCGGGTCGACGAGGCCGCCCAGGCGCTGCGCCGTGCCGCCGCTGCGGGCGCCGCCCCGTGGACGGTGGCGTGGCTGACCGGCCTCGTGAACAAGGAGAACGGCCATCTCGACGAAGCCGTCGCCAACTTCCGCGCCGCACTCGACGCCACCTCCCCCGAGTTGCGCGCCCGCGGCTTCGACTTCAGCCGCGACTACGACGTGCTGAACGAGCTCGGCCAGGCGCTCTTCGAGCGGGCCAAGCAGGAACGCGGCGACGCCCGGGCCGCCGTGCGCCGCGCCCGGCTCGAGGACGCGATCGCGGCCTTCGAACGCACCCTCGCCATCGACAGCGAAAACGTCACGGCGCACTACGCGCTGTCGCTGCTGCACGCCGAACTCGGCGACACGGCGCGCGCCGCCGCCCATCGCGAGGCGCATCAGCGCGTCACCCTCGACGAGCAGGCCCGCAACCGCGTGGTCGCCGAACACCGCGCGGCGAATCCGGCGGCGAACCACGCCGCACCGGCCGTCGTGATCTACGATCTGCAGTCGCGGCCCGCGGAGTCGGCGCCGCGCTGACCCATGCCCGCCGTCTGGCTCGTCCGCAACCTCCATCGACTCGGCCGGCCGCGCCGGCTGTTCCTGCTCGTGGCGCTCATCGCCGTCGCCGGCCTGTGGCTGGTGTGGTCGCGCGATCGCGGCGCCGGGGTCGAATCCGGTCCGGCCGCGACCGAGCGAACGACCGTGGCCGCCCCGCCCGCTCGATTCGTCGACGTGACCGCCGAGGCCGGGCTCGGCGGCGCGGTCCGCACCAACGGCGCCACCGGAGAGAAGCTGCTGCCGGAGACGACGGGCGGCGGCGGTGGGTTCGTGGACCTCGACAACGACGGCGATCTCGATCTCGTCCTCGTCGACGGCCGCGCCTGGCCGTGGACACCCGGCGCGACCCGCGCCCGCTCGACAGTGCGGCTGTTCACGAACGACGGCGCCGGCCGCTTCAGCGACACGACCGACGCCGCGGGGCTCGCGGTGCAACGTCACGGCATGGCGGTCGCCGCCGGCGACTTCGACAACGACGGCTGGACGGATCTCTACATCACGGCAGTGGGCCAGAACGTGCTGCTCGAGAACGTCGGCGGACGTTTCCACGACATCACCGCCACTGCGGGCGTGGCCGGGCGCGCCGACCAGTGGAGCACCTGCGCCACCTGGATCGACGCCGACAGCGACGGCGACCTCGATCTGTTCGTCTGCAACTACGTGCGCTGGTCGCGCGACCTCGACCGCGCCCAGGACTTCAGCCTGGCCGGGGTGGGCCGCGCGTATGGCCCGCCGCGCAACTTCGCCGGCGCCGCTCCGCTATTCTTCGTCAATCAGGGCGATGGACACTTCACGGAACGCGCCGCCGCCGCCGGGCTCGTCGTGACCGATCCGGTCACGAAGGCGCCGGCCGGCAAGTCGCTCGGCGTGGCCGTGGCCCATCTCGATGGCAACCAGTGCCCCGATCTCATCGTCGCCAACGACACGGTGCGCAATTACGCGTTCCGCAACCGGTGCGACGGCACGTTCGAGGAAGTCGCCACCACGCTGGGCCTCGCCTACGACGGCTACGGGAATGCCCGATCCGGCATGGGCATCGACGTGGCCGATGTGCGCGAC
>CADEGB010000597.1 GCA_902826755.1 uncultured Gemmatimonadota bacterium | reverse complement strand
CCCTCGAAGTCTTCCGGAGCATCAACCAGTTCCGCGGCGATGGCAGCCTCTGGGGTTGGGTCCGGACGGTGGCCTCGAGCAAAGCCCTGATGCGGCTCCGCCGGAACAAATACCGCGACACCGATGACCTCCAGGACGACATCATCCCGATCCGGAAAGACGACGCCGCGCTCCGGATGGATCTCGAAGCCGCCCTGGAGCGCCTTTCCGAAACCTCGCGCGCCGTGGTCTGGCTCCACGACGTCGAGGGCTACACCCACGAAGAAATCGCCGCCATGATGGACCGGACCGTCAGCTTCTCGAAATCCCAGCTGGCCCGGGCCCACGCCCGGCTACGCCGGTGGCTCGGCGAGGAGGTCTCGGCATGACCCATCTGACCATGGAACAGCTGCTCGCCACTCGGCAGCCCGGGCTCGAACCCCAGGTCCGGACCTGGCGGGATCACATCGACGCCTGCGCTCAGTGCCGAACCGAGCTCGACCGGCTCGATCAGCGGACCGCTCGCCTCAAGGCCCTCCCGACCCTCCGTCCCTCGCGCGACCTTTTCGGCACGGTCCGGGTCGCGGCGGCCAAGGAGCGACGGACCCGTCAGGTCAGGCGCTTCGTCATCACCGGGCTCGCGATCGCCGCCTCCGTCACCATCGCGTTCGTCGCGATCAACGGCCGGACCACCGACCGGACCCTGGTGGCCGCCGATCCCGAGCTGGCCGAGATCATGAGCCGCTCGTCGCAGCTCGAGCAGGCGCTCTCCCGGTTCGACGAAGACAGCCGGGTGGTCGACGGCCGAACGGTGGCGGTCACCTCGTCGCTCGAAGACCGGCTGGCCAGCGTCGATCGCCAGCTCGAAGCGGTCGGGCTCCTCGAAGCCCGTGGCCGTCAGGAACGGATGATCAAGTTGTGGCGTGAGCGGGTCGGGCTGCTCGACGCCCTGGTGGACGTTCACCTTACCGGTGCCCGATACGTGGGGTTCTGACCCCAAGGAGTGATAGCAGGATGAATACCCGCACGATGATGGTGATGGCGATGGTGGCCCTGCCGCTGGTTCCAGTCTCCGCGCAGACCCGCGAGCGCGTCAGGACCGCACCGCAGGCCCGCGTCTGGGTCAACGGCGAAGAAGTGAATCCGCTCGAATGGGTTGCCAGCCGCCGCGCCCGACTGGGCGTGCTCCTCGACATGGACGCCGTCGACAACGATTCGATCGGCGCCACCCTGAGTTCCGTCACCCCAGGCAGTCCGGCCGCCAAGGCCGGCCTCCGCGCGGGCGACATCATTACCCGGATCGACGGCCAGCGGCTGGTCCGAGGCGAACGCGACCAGAACCAGGATGAGGACCAGTCCCTCGCCGCCCTCCGGCTGATCGAGATCGTCGCGAAACTCGAACCCGGCGACACGGTGTCGGTCGAATACCGGCGCGATCGGGAAACCCGAACCGCCAGCGTGGTGACCTCCACCGAACGAACCCTCGCCATGCGAGAGTTCCCAGGCGGCGAATTCACCCTCTCGCTCCCCAAGTTCGAGGGCGAGCTGGAGCGGATGCCGATGCCCCAGTTCTTCAAGAGCGAAGGTCCGGACGGCGCCTTCAGGATGGCCTTCGGCGGCCCCTTCGCCGATCTCGAACTCGCCCCGATCAACCCGGACCTCGGCAGCTACTTCGGGGTCACCGAGGGCGTTCTGGTCATCGACACGCCCGAGCAGAACGCCTTCGGCCTCAAGGGCGGCGACGTGATCCTCGCCATCGACGGCCGGAAGGCCCGCGGCCCGTCGAGCCTCCTCCGGATCCTCCGGTCCTACGAACCCGGCGATGTGGTCAAGCTCGAGGTCATGCGGAACAAGTCGCGCCAGACCATCTCGTCCAAGGTCGAGCGTCCCCGCGAGGAGTAGCGCCCGCCCGGCGTCGAACGTCCCGAGGGGGGTAGCCACCG
This sequence comes from uncultured Gemmatimonadota bacterium, assembly GCA_902826755.1. Taxonomy (GTDB): domain Bacteria; phylum Gemmatimonadota; class Gemmatimonadetes; order Gemmatimonadales; family GWC2-71-9; genus SHZU01. The sequence continues at coordinate 228 of CADEGB010000597.1, read as the reverse complement.
GCCACCCCCCTCGTTTTCTTCCTCCAACCCGCCGGCCGGATCCGCCAGATTCGGATCCCGGTTCCCGATGTCCCGAGTCCACGCCGAGGCCGTTCGTGCTTGGTCGCCTCATCGTCGCGGTCAGTGTGGCGACCTCGCCGCTCGCCGTTGCGCAGCAATCGGTCGCGACCACCCCGGAGGCGGCCCCCGGGTATCGGGCCATGTCCACGACCTCGCCAATCCGGATCG
>CADEGB010000596.1 GCA_902826755.1 uncultured Gemmatimonadota bacterium | reverse complement strand
CGGGAGCGCCCGAAACGCGGGTCGACTGGTGGGCCGTGAACGCCGTGGCGCTGTTGGCCGTGCTCGCCACCGGCGGCGGGCTCCTGAACGGACGGCGGATCCGGGCGCTGGTCCATGACGAACTGTCCCGCGCGCACCTGAAGACGGCCGTCGTCGGTGGATATTGGGTGGCGATGGGTTTGGCACTGCTAATGTATTTCGGCCCCTGGTTCGCGGGATTCTCGGGACGGCAGGCCGTCTTCGTCATCGTCACCGGGAGCCTGGTGGTTTCGCTGCTCACCTTTGCCGGCCTCGAGCACCGCGCTCACGCGGATGGCTGAGCGGCTCGTCAATCAGCTGCGAACCGAACGCGCCAAACGCGGCCTGACCCAGGCGGACCTTGCCGCCCTGGTCGGGGTGTCCCGCAAGACGATCAACACGGTGGAGAACGAGATCTTCGTTCCCTCGACGATCCTGGCCCTTCGGCTGGCGGCGGCGTTGGGCACCACGGTCGAACGACTGTTCCAGGTTCGGGACTAGGTGATCCTGACACCTTTTCGGTCGGTCATCGTAGGGGAACCGCCTCTTTCCGGAACCGGACCATGATGAAGCCCCTGCTCGGCGTCGCCGCCACCGGTGTGCTAGCCCTGCTGCTGTGGAAGGTCGTGCTGGTGTTCTTGCTCCCGTTCATCGGGCTCGCGGTCGGTTTCGCGTTCCTGGCGGTCAAAATCGCCTTCATCGGGGCCATGATCGCCCTCGCGATCTGGGTGGCCCGGCGGTGGTCTCGAAGTGAGGAGACGTCAGCCTAGGCGCAAATCGACCGTTCCTCGGGGCGGTGACCGCCGTCACTGACTTCCGGGGACGAATGCGCCATCATGAACCGATCCCTCCCCAGTCCCGGAGCCGGTCATGGTCGCGCATCGTCTCCTCCCGCTCGTGGCAGTCGGTCTGCTCGCGGCTCAAGCCAGACCGTCGTTGGCCCAGGTCGTGACGATCCGGACCGTCCCACTCCCTCGGTGGCAGCAATTCGATCGACTCCCCTCCAGCACGAGGGGAATGGGCGGCGTGAGGGTGGCCCTCGAGGACTCCCTGGCCGACCCGTTCCTCAATCCGGCCAAGGGGGCCCATCTCGCCGGGGTCCGCCTCATTGCCTCACCATCGGTCTACCACACCAACATCAATCCCGAGACCGGCACCAGTCTGCCGATCGGCTTGACAGCGCGGGTGGGTCCGTGGTTCGGCGCGGCGGCGTTCAGTTGGCAGAACGTGAAGTTGACGCAGCGGTTCATGCCGTCGACCTGCGCCGGGTGCGACCTGATGGGCGATCCCCGAATCCCGCCACCGAATCCGACGAATCAATCCGGCCAGATCGCCGTCGGGCGGCGGTTTGCGGGGGCCGGGCTTTCGATTGGAGGCAGCGTGGGTTGGGAAACCCTGGGGTGGGCGCAGGGACTCCAGTCGCTCTACGCCACCGGCGCGCGGATCGAGCACGACGGCACGTCGACTGACTTCCGAGTCGGAGCCTTGAAGGAACTGGCCGGTGGGCGCTCGTTCTCCGCGTTACTCTTCCACGAACGATACGCCGCGACCCACGACGTGCTGTTTCTCGACCAAGTCGTCGACTCCGCCCCCTGGCGCATCACGACATCCGGGCGGCTCGGTCACAGTCGGGACCAGCGGCGGCTCTGGGGCGGACACCTGGAGTATCGGTGGCCGCTGCAGACACCCGGTTGGCAGGCCGGCGTGATCGGCAGCGCCAACTTCTCATCCCACCCGAAGCTGCCGGACTACGTCCTGGAAAGCCTCCAGTTCCTGCCCCGGGATCCCGGCAACACCCAGGCATTCAGTCTCGGTTACGGCGTGGCCAAGCGAGGTGGGCGGACGACCTTCGGGATCGACGCCGTCGTCGAGCCGGCTTGGAGCAACACCTGGGCCGATGCCGCCGTGGCCACCGCCGACTCGATGGGCGGAACGATTCCAGCGGGCGCCAAGACGGTCGAAAACTGGTTCCGCTTCTTCAACGCCTCGGTGCGAACCGGGGTGGCCAAGTGGTATTCGATCGGGAGCAACGCCGAGGTCGTGACGCTCCGAGGGGGCCTCGGGCTCTACCGGGTGGCCTACTCGCTCCGCCAGGAGAACTACCTCGCGGGCGGCGGACGGAAGTTCTCGGACACCTGGGTCGAGATG
>CADEGB010000595.1 GCA_902826755.1 uncultured Gemmatimonadota bacterium | reverse complement strand
GCTGATCGTGCCCAGCGTGCCGGCCCGCCTCGATATCACCTTCGTCTCGAACCAGAAGGCCAGGCCCTTTGCGCCGGATACTTGGACTCCTCCTCAGCCTTAGTGCCGTCGCCGCGGGCGGCTGCCTCTACGGCTTCGGCGGGGGTACCGGGTTCCCGCCGAGCGTCAAGACGGTGGCCGTCCTGCCGTTCGAGAACCTCACGGCCGAACCCACGGTCACCAACGAGATCAATCGGGCCGTCCGGGAGGCCGTCCAGGGCCGACTCGGACTCCGTCCCGCCGGCGAGGCACAGGCCGACGCGGTCGTGACCGGGACCATTCAGCGCTACGAACCCGATATCCCGATCGCCTTCGGCGGCGACCCCAACCAGAACGTGCAGGTCAGTCGCCGAAAGGTACAGATCAGCATCAACGTCAAGATCTTCGACCAGAAGAACAACAAGATCCTGTGGGAGCGAAACGGCTTGTCGGTCGAAGGCGACTACACCGGCAACGAGGCTGAGGGTCGGAAGAAGGCGATCGAAAAGCTGATCACGGAAATCGTCGATGGAGCGCAATCCCAATGGTGATCTCCGCACGCACTCGACGAGGCGTCAGCACGCTGGGCTGCCTGGTGTCGCTGCTGGTGATGGGAACTGCCGTCTACTACGGCATGACGCTCGGCAAGCTCTGGTGGCGCTACTATGAGCTGGTCGACAAGATGAAGTCCGCCGCGCGCTTTGCCGGCAACGAGACCAACGAGCAGGTGCTGAAACAGCTGCAGGCCGATGCCAAGGAAATGGGCCTCCCGGCGTCGGCGCAGCAGTTCCGGATCGTTCGGACCGACGCCCCGCGCGGGATCACCATTTCGACCGCCTACGCCGAACGGGTCGATCTGCCGTTCCTCCATCGGGCGTTCTCGTTCAAGCCCACCGTGACGCTCCGCCTGTGACCCGCTACGCCGGTACCCTCGCCAAGCTGGTGACCGTCCCCGACGCGATCGAATGGCGCCGGGCTCATCGGGGCACCGTCGTCTTCACTAACGGGGTGTTCGATCTCCTCCACACGGGCCACGTCGAGTATCTCGAGGCGGCCCGCGCGGCGGGGAGCGCCCTGCTCGTGGCCGTCAACACCGATGCCTCGGCCCGGTCGCTCGATAAGGGCAGCGGTCGTCCCTACGTGCCCGCCGCCGACCGGGCCCGGTTGGTGGCTGGGCTCGCGGCCGTCGACCGGGTGGTGCTTTTCAGCGAGCCGACCCCGCTGGCCCTGATCCAGGCATTGTCGCCGGACGTCCTCGTCAAGGGCGGCGACTATATCCGGGAGACCGTGGTCGGCGCCGATTGGGTCGAGTCGCACGGCGGTACCGTCCTCCTGATCCCGCTGGTTCCGGGACAGTCCACCACGTCACTCGTGGAGCGTATTCGTGGCTCGAGCTGATGGCCGAACCTCCGACCAGCTGCGGCCGGTCGTCCTGGAACGGAATGCCAACCCCTTCGCCGAGGGTAGCTGCCTGGTGCGATTCGGGGGCACCTTGGTCCATTGCACCGCGTCGGTTGACGTCGGCGTGCCCCCGTTCAAGAAGGGAAGTGGCCAAGGATGGGTCACCGCCGAGTATGCCATGCTTCCCCGCGCCACCACGGAGCGGACCAACCGGGAGCGGCATGGCCCGGGCGGGAGGAGTCAGGAGATTCAGCGGTTGATCGGCCGTTCGCTGCGGGCCGCGATGGGACGCTGGGACTTCGGCGAGTACACGATCCGGATCGATTGTGACGTGCTGCAGGCCGACGGGGGAACCCGGACCGCGAGCATCACCGGAGCCTGCGTGGCTCTGGCGGATGCCTGCGCTTGGATCGCGGCCAAGACGGGCCAGCCCTCGGCCTTTGGGCAACTGGTTGCCGCCGTGTCGGTCGGCATCGTCGGCCAGGAGCCGATGCTCGATCTGGCTTATCTCGAGGACAAGGATGCCGGTGTCGACGCCAACGTGGTGATGCGGGCGCCGACCGACCTGGTCGAGGTCCAGGGCACCGGCGAGCAGGGCACCTTTACCCGCGCCGAACTCGGTCGGATTCTCGACCTGGCCGAACAGGGCATCGCGGAACTGTTTGCTGCCCAGCGGAAGGCACTGGGGTGGTGAAGCTGCTGGTGGCGACTCGAAGCGCCGGGAAGCAGCGGGAGATGCGACGTCTCCT
>CADEGB010000594.1 GCA_902826755.1 uncultured Gemmatimonadota bacterium | reverse complement strand
CCAGCGACGGGTCGAGCGCGACCGCGCGCCGGGCCGCCTCGAGGGCGGTCGGGTACAGGGTTGGTGGCCCGACCCATTTCGAGACCATGACCGCCAGGGTGTCGGCCAGACCGGAATAGGCGGGCGCGAACTCGGGGTCGGCGGCAATGACCCGCCGGAAGAGCGCGGCGGCCTCCTCCAATCCGGCCTTGGTGCGCTTGTTCCAATGGTACCGGCCGAGCAGATAGTCGTGGTAGGCCTCGACATTCCTTGGCTTGGCCATCGGCTCGGGCGTGTCGACGGAGGTGACCTTGAGAGTCCGTGTCATCGTCGCCACGATCCGGCGGGTGATGTCGTCCTGCACGTCGAACACGTCGGCCATGCGCCGCTCGTAGGTTTCCGACCAGACGGACGAATCGTCGCTCACCCGAATCAACTGCGCCGAAACCCGGAGCCGGTCGCCGGACCGGCGGACGCCGCCCTCGAGCGCAAAGGCCACCTGGAGCTGGGTGCCGATTTCCCGGAGCGGAACCCGCTTGCCCTTGAAGGCAAACGCCGAGGTTCGCGAGATGACCCGAAGTCCGCTGACGCGGGCCAGCGCCCCGATCAGTTCGTCGGTGATGCCGTCGCTCAGGTATTCGCTCTCCTGATCGCCGCTGATGTTGGTCAGCGGCAGCACCACGACCGACGCGGGCGGCGCGGGTGACGCCGGGAAGGTGGGCGCCGCCGCGGTGTGGCCGGGCGCGGAGAGGGCCGCCGCGAATTCGGCCACCGTGGGGAACCGATCGGCCGGGTCCTTGGCGAGCGCGCGGCGAACGGCATCCTCGATGGGGGCGGGGACGGAGACCCCCACCGAGGCAAAGGTCGGTACCGGCGCGATCACGTGCTGCATCGCGACCCCGGCCGAGTTCCCCTCGCTGACGAACGGCGGGCGGCCGGCCAGCATCTCGAACAGGGTGACACCAAGGCTGTAGATGTCACTCGCGGCGGCCGGCTCATCCCCCATCACCTGCTCGGGGCTCATGTAGGCCGGCGTCCCGACCGCGAGCCCGATGGCGGTGACGCGGGCCCCTCCCGGTGCCGCCGGATGACCCCGGGCAATCCCGAAATCGGCGAGCAGGGCATGCCCCTGTCGGGTGATCAGCACGTTCTCGGGCTTGACGTCGCGGTGGACGATGCCTTCGGCGTGGGCGTACCCGAGCGCGTCGGCGATGTTCCGCGCCAAGCCGAGGGCTTCGGCCACGGGGAGGGGCCCGGTACGGGTGATCCGGGCGCCGAGCGATTCTCCATCGATGTAGGGCATCACGAAGTAGAGCGAGCCCTCGGCCTCCCCCGAATCGTGGAGTGGGAGAATGAACGGGTGACGGAGCCGGGCCAGGAGCCGGATTTCTCGCGCAAACCGGTCGGCCCCGATCGCCGCAGCAAGGTCGGGGCGGAGCACCTTGATGGCCACTGGGCGTTCGTGGCGGAGATCGTGCGCCAGGAACACGGCGGCCATCCCGCCTCGGCCGAGCTCCCGTTCGAAGCGATAACGGTCGGCCAGGGCGAGGCTCAGCGAGGCGGAAAGCACGGGGTCGGTCACGGGCGGGGGGCGGTGGTCATTTGGCGGAAATCTACTCTAAACCCGAGCGGAGGGGTCGGGTCTGCGTCAGGCGGAGTCGAGGCTGGGTTGACAGGAGTCGACCTTCTGATCGAGGTTAGACTCTTGTTCCCGTTCCTCGTCGTCCGGAGGCCGGCTATGGCCGCACCGATCGGTTGGTTGCACGCGGGGGTGTCTTTCGGGGTCGCGGCATACCTGGTAACTCAGCTTCTGCGGGAAGCCCCCGTCGGCCGCGTGCGGGCCGCGGTGATCGGGGTGGCGATCGGGGCGGCTCTGGATGGGGTCGGGGCGGGATTCGCGCTCGATCCGGACATCGTCCTCGTCCTCGACCTGCTGTCGTCGGTGCTGATCTTTGGCGGACTTGCGCTCGTGATCCGGGGCTTCGAGCGTGGCACCCACCTGTCGCGCCCCTCGATCCCCGGGCAGTAAGGCTCGCCGCCGCAGGTGTAGTCCAACGTCGCGGGGGTGGTGGGTGTCTACGTTGGATCCCTGTCGAGGACTGAGCGATGACCCAGGCGCGCCTGCGCCCCTTCTGGCTGTTTGCCTGCGCGGTGGGACTGGCCACTTCATGGCGTTCGCGATGCTGGAGAC
>CADEGB010000593.1 GCA_902826755.1 uncultured Gemmatimonadota bacterium | reverse complement strand
CGCCGACCAGTACGGTCAGGATGAGGAGCAGTCGTCGCCAGCGCGGCGAGGCAACGCGATCGATGGCGTTCATCCAGCCGGAACGTCGGGGTTGGCGTGAAGATATCCCCCCTCGGGCCGAAATGAGCCCCGGCGCTCTGAGCCGGCCGGGCTCAGAGCCCGCCGCGGATCGGTCCCCCGGCCGGCAGCGACGCGAGTTCTTCGCCCGGATTGACGAACCGGTCTCGCTCGATTCGATGCTGCTTCTCGTACAGCTGTCGGTAGCGGCCTTCGCGCGCCAACAACTCCGGGTGGGTTCCTCGTTCGACGATCCGCCCCTCCTCGATCACGAGGATCTGGTCGGCGCTCATGATCGTCGAGAGCCGATGGGCGATCACGAAGGTGGTCCGCCCGGCCCGAAGGGCCTTCAGACCGTCCTGGATCAGGGCTTCGCTCTCGCTGTCGAGGCTCGAGGTGGCCTCGTCGAGCAAGAGGATCGACGGGTCGGCCAGGATGGCGCGGGCAATGGCCACCCGCTGGCGTTGCCCGCCCGATAGTCGGACCCCGCGTTCGCCAACCACGGTATCGTATTTCTGAGGGAACGCGTCGATGAATTCGTCGCAGTGCGCGATCCGGCTGACCCGGATGACGTCGTCCCGGGTGGCATCCGGACGGGAGAACCTGATGTTGTCGGCGACGGTGCCGTCAAACAGGAAGTTGTCCTGCAGCACGATCCCGAGGTGGGACCGATAGTCGCGGAGGCGGAGTTCGCCGAGGTCCCGGCCATCGATCGTGATCCGGCCCTTGGTCGGCCGGTTGAAGGCCATCACCAGGCTCAACAGGGTGCTCTTGCCGGATCCGCTCGACCCCACCAGGGCCGTCGTCGTTCCCGCGGGCGCGGTGAACTCGATGCTCTTGAGCACCGGCGTTCCGGCGTTGTACTCGAACCAGACGTCCTCGAAGGCTACCCGGCCCTCGATGGCGCCGATCGGTTGCCGCGTCGCGTCTTCCTGATCTTCGGTCACCATCTGCTTCAGCTCCCGAATCCGGTCGAGGCCGGCGAACGCCTCACTGACCTGCGTGCCGATCGACGCGAGCTGAATCAGCGGCAAGGCCATCATGCCGGTGAACAGGACGTACATGAAATAGTCGCCGATCGTCATGTCGCCCGCGATGACCCGACCCCCGCCGACGACGATCATCAACGCGCCGATGGCCCCAACGATCAGCGAGGAAAACGCTCCCACCGCCGACACGCCGGTCATCGTGGTCGCCACGTTCCGGAACAGCCGGTGAGCGCCCTTGGTGAAGACGAGCCCTTCGCGCCGCTCCGCGACATACGACTTGACGACGCGGATGCCGCCCAGGGTTTCGGTCAACCGGCCGGTGACCTCCGCGTTGATCTTGCCCCGTTCCCGGAACAGGGGGCGCAGCCGGGTGAAGGCGAGTGCCATCCCGCCGGAGAAGAGGAGCAGGACGACCAGGGTCACGACGGTCAGCTGCCAGTTGAGAGCGAAGAGCACGCCGAGGACGATGAGCGCCGTCACCATCCCGCCGGTGATCTGGGCGAGTCCGGTGCCGACGAGATTCCGGATGCCCTCGGGATCACTCATGACCCGGCTGACCAACTGGCCGGTCTGGGTCGAGTCGAAGGCCCGGACCGGCAGACGAACGACGTGCTCCATGACGCTCCGTCGCATGTCCGTGATGGCGCGCTGGGCGGCCACGCCGAGGACCCGTGTCAGCGAGAACGAGGTGATCGACTGCACCAGGGTGGCCGCGATCGCGGCGCCGGCGATGTAGTACAACTGAGTGGTTCGGTCGGCCGGGAGGAGCCGGTCCCACCACCCGGGCGTCGACACGGGCACCAGCACGTGATCGATCAGGAACTTCGAGCTGGCGGGCAGGATCAGGCCGGCCAGCCGGTTGATCAGCATCAGGACCATGCCGAGGAGAAGCCGTCGGCGATGCCGCCAGATGATGACCTTGGCTTCGCCCCAGGCCGCCTTGAAGTCGGTTTTCCGCTTGGCAGTCGTCATCGGATCACCGAGCCGCCCGGAGTCGTTCGACCCGGTCTCGGAGGCGGCCATACAGTTCCCGGCCGGTGGCGGTGTCGGAGGCCGCCCACTCGGTGTTGCGGAGGAACCGAGGGCCGGCGACCTGCCGGAACTCGGCAAGCCACGGGTGGACCTTGGCGAGGACG
>CADEGB010000592.1 GCA_902826755.1 uncultured Gemmatimonadota bacterium | reverse complement strand
CTTACTCTAGTCCGGCGCCGGCGACCGACCAGCCTTCGACGAACCGAGCCCTCGTTGTCTTACCCGCGACGCGAGAGCGACGCCACGAGCCAGCCTGGATTTTCGATTCCGGTTGGGGCGCCCCAGGCAGGGCTCCCGTCTCCGGTGGTGCGAAAGCGAGACTAGCTCAGCTTACGCAGCCAGCGCCAAGTCAGAGTTGGCAGTTGAACTTTTCCAAGTGTTTAACCAGGTGACTTGGACCTGGGCACGCGTCCCGACCTTCTACTAACCCGTCGAATCCAATCGCCCCCGGGTTACCTGAATGCTAGGGAGTCGGGCCTTCCAGGACAAGGCCGGCCAGAACTCGACGCCATAAACCTAACGAGAGCAACAGCTTAACGCACAAGACACCGGACCACTCAACCCATCAGATCGACCTGGAGTTGAAAGGTGACAGACTATGGCTCGCCGACGGTTTCCGTGCTCCGGGCCCCTCCGAGCCCCAGCCAGCCCCGCCTCCTGAACCAGACCGCAATGACCACGCAGACCAGGGCCATCAAACCGAGGACCGCCGGGTAGCCAAGACGATGCCGGAGTTCCGGCATCCAGTCGAAGTTCATCCCGTAGATCCCGACGATGAAGGTCAGGGGCAGGAAGAAGGCCGAGAACACCGTCAGCACCCGCATCACCTCGTTGGTCCGATGGGACGAGAGGGCCACGTGGATGCCCAACAGATTGTTGAGTTCCTCGACCAGTTGGTCGGCGTAGTAGTAGTAGCTCTCGGCATTCTCCTTGACGTCGTGGAACACCGCGCCCTGCCGTTCCTGGGGCGGCACCATGCGCTGGACCACACCGATCGTCTGCCAGAGGACGCGCTTGAGGATGTTGACCCGCCGCTTGAGGCGGTGGATCGCCTCCAGATCAGGCGATCGACGGGTCCGACTCAGGAGCGCGTCCTCGTACGCGTCGACTTCGTCATCCGCCCGGTCGAGCGGGGTTTCGAAGGCGTCGAGCACCCGGTTCATCAATCCCCCGATGACGGTCGTCTCGGTGCACCCGTCCGGCGCCCCCGCGGTCTCGAACTCCACCCGAAGCTTTCGGACCTCCTCCAGATCGGCCCGGTGAATGGTGATGACCAGACCCGGCTTGTAGAAGATGGCGATCTTCCGGGTCAGCTCCTGGACGTTCGAGGCATCCGGCCGGGCGTCGCGATCGAAGACCCGGAGGATCACGAAGGTGGTTTCGCCGATCCGCTCGTGCTTGGGAAGATGCCAGGGATCAAGGCAGTCCTCGACCGACATGGCGTGGAACCCGAACTCGGCCGCGATGGCCACCAGCTCGTCCCGATCGGGGGCGACCACGTCGATCCAGGTGAACGCCGGCGTCGAGGAATGGGCCACGGTGTGCCGCATGGGATACCTAACGTCTCTCCCTCGAGATGAGGATCCGGGCCGCCGCCGCGGCCGCCCCGAACCCGTTGTCGATGTTCACCACCGTGACGCCCTCGGCGCAGGAGTTGAGCATCCCGAGCAGCGCGGCGATCCCCCCGAACGAGGCGCCGTAGCCCACGCTGGTCGGCACCGCGATCACTGGCTGGGCCACCAGCCCACCCACCACGCTGGGCAGGGCGCCCTCCATGCCCGCCACCACGACGATGACCTGGGCGTCATCGAACGCCGGTCTGGCCTGGAGGATCCGATGGAGGCCGGCAACGCCAGCGTCGAAGATCCGGGTGACCGCCAGACCGAACGCTTCCCCGGTGGTGGCCGCCTCCTCCGCCACCGGGATGTCACTGGTCCCGGCCGTCACCACTGCTACCCGCCCCAGCGTCGGGACCGGTTCGGGGCCCGGGAGCCAGGCGGTCCGACCGGCTTCGCTGACCCGGACTCCCGGAAAGCGGGCCCGGAGCGCCGCCTCTTGGTCAACGCTGACCCGGGTAGCCAGGAATCCGCCGTGCGCCTCGGCCAGGCGACCCGCGATGGCAACGACCTGATCGACCGTCTTGTGACTGGCAAAGATGACTTCGGGGCGGCCCGACCGGAGCACCCGATGATGGTCCAGGCGCGCCATCCCGAGATCCTCGAGGGGCAGGTGGCGAAGCCGTTCGAGCGCATCATCGGGGCCCACCGAACCACCCGCCACCGCCTCGAGGAGCGCGCGCAGCTGGGCTTTCACACCTCCACCACGGACCGCTGCTCGAGGTACTCCCGGAAAATCGCT